>JAYTQJ010000551.1:0-1515 GCA_043746775.1 Schlesneria sp. | reverse complement strand
GCGGCTCGGCGGGAGCCTCGCCCTCCCAAGACACAGTCAGCGGCGTGACGTCGGGTGCGTCAACGTAGCCCTGTCGTTCCGCGACAGGAGAGCCGGGTACGCGAGTGACGTCGTTGGTGGATTGAGAGTCGATGGCGTGAGCGACGTCGGGGGCCGTTCGGCTTTCCTGTCGCGGAGCGACAGGGCTACGTTCCGGACGGCTCCGTTGAACGAACGGCTCCAGCGCCGTCGCGACTTCGGCGGCGGTTTGGAATCGGTCTTCGGGTTTCTTCGCCAGCAGGCGTTGGAAGAGTGCGTTCAATTCGGCGGGGACGCTGTTTCGGAGTTGCATCAGGTCGGGCGGCGACGTCTCCGAGTGCGCCTTCATGATGTGCAGAAACGAACGGACCTTGCCGGTGTCGAACGGAGCCTTGCCCGTCAGCAAATATCCGAGCGTGCAACCCAGCGAGTACAAGTCGGCTCGTGCATCGGCCGAGCGGGTGTCGTCCCATTGCTCTGGAGCCATGTAGTCCGGCGTGCCGAGCATCTGTCCCGAAGAGGTCAGTCCCGCGTTCTCTTTGTCGTCGCCGCCCAGCCGCGCCAGGCCCAGGTCGAGAATCTTGATCTGCCCCGTCTCTTTCGTGAGGAGCAAGTTCGAGGGCTTGATGTCGCGATGCACGAGGCCATGCTCGTGAGCGTGCTGCAAGCCCAGCGCGGCTTGCCGAATCGTCTTGCAAGCATCGCGCACAGAGAGCACGCCCCGCTCTTTGACCAAGACCGACAGGTCCGTCCCCTCGATGTACTCCATGACGAGGTAATGCGTGCCGTTCCACTCGTCGGCGTTCGTGGCCCGGATGATGTTGGGATGATCGAGCTTGCCGACCGCTTTCATCTCACGAAAGAAGCGTGTGAGCAAAGCGGCGTTCGAGCCAAACCCAGGCGGCAGCACCTTCAACGCAAACGTCTTGTCGAGCTTTGTGTGCTGAGCTTCGTAGACGGCTCCCATGCCCCCTTGACCCAGCTTGCGGACCAATTCATACGGACCAATCTTCGAGCCAACACCAATCGTCACCGATCGCTGCCGAACCTCCGAACCTTCTTCACCAGACTCGGAGAGTGTTGCCTGAAGGTACGTCCGAGAGTTCCCTTCTTCAGGCGGATTCACCTCCGGATTCACGACAGGTTCACTCGATAAAGGTAGCTCACTCGACGAAGGCGGCTCACTCGCAGCAGACGACATTCGCGTATCAGCAGAATCGGTCATCAATTCGTCTCAGTAGATTGCTTGCAATAGGTTCCATCGACATCGCAAGCTCCGCGAGCGATGTGCTTCATTGCCGAACGACAGCTTATCTCGACTTTTGCCATCACGTTGCCAGTGTCAGCGTGCGTGTGAGTTGGCGTTTCTGATTGGGTGTGAGTTTTTGCATGACCAGTTTGAATGCGGGGGTTGCAAAAATCCAGCGGGACCACAAATCGCGGCGGACCAGCGTGATCGCGTCGGAGAAGGTCACTGTCGTTTTGCCGGTCCAAGTT
>JAYTQJ010000550.1:0-7804 GCA_043746775.1 Schlesneria sp. | reverse complement strand
ACTTTGAGCGATTATCAAATTGACGTTCAGTGCGACGTAGCTGAATTCGTGAGAATTCAGCCGGCTTTGATGATCGTCTGAAGTCTTACGACTTCAGCTACACCCAAAGTGAGTGCCATTGGGCTTACGCCGCCCCGCTCAGATGTCTCACCACTGACCGCGTGAGGTCTAACGCGACAACATTGAATCCACCTCAAAGGAATAACATGCGAGTCCTGTCTCTGTCCGTCGTGTGGTGTTTGGTCTCAATCGGCCGTGTGCTGGCCGCTCAGCCCGATCTGGTGGTCGCGGATTTTGAAGGGGAGACGTATGGCGAGTGGCAGGTGACGGGTGAAGCGTTCGGAACGGGACCGGCTCTCGGAACGTTGCCCAATCAGATGCACGTTGAAGGGTTTGAAGGGAAGCGGTTGGTGAACTCGTTCCTCAAGGGAGATCGATCCATCGGGACGCTGGCTTCGCCCGAGTTCACGGTCGAGCGGAAGTTCATCTGTTTCCTGATTGGCGGCGGGCGACATGCGAATCAAACCTGCATCAACCTGTTGCACGAAGGCAAAGTCGTGCGGACTTCGACCGGGCCAAATGGAGAACCGGGCGGAGCCGAGCGTCTCGATTGGGATTCGTGGGACGTGGCCGATCTCGCGGGAAAGAAGGTCAAAGTCCAGATCGTGGACAACGCCACCGGCGGTTGGGGGCACGTCAACGTTGATCACATTTTGCAGAGCGACACTCGTCGCGGAGTCAGCCTGATCCGGCGTGAGTTGGGAGTTGTCGCGACCGACTACTTCCAAGTTCCGGTCAAGAATGGAGCGACCAAGCGCGGCGTGAAGCTGATCGTCGATGACAAGATCGTCCGCGACTTTGAGATCGAACTGTGCCCGGCCGCTTCAATTGGGTCCGCTGATTTTCTGTCGTATGCCGACGTGCGTGCCTTTCGAGGGAAGTCGTTGCGCGTCGAAGCGATGCTGCCGGTGGACTCGCGCGACTTGGAAGCGATCACTCCGGCCGAGACGATTCCCGCGACGGGCGGCGATCCGAAGCTGCGGCCCGCGTTTCACTTCACGTCGCGCCGAGGATGGCTCAACGATCCCAATGGTCTCGTCTACGCGCATGGCGAATGGCATCTCTTCTATCAACACAATCCGTATGGCTGGAGCTGGGGCAACATGCACTGGGGCCATGCCGTCAGCACCGACCTGTTGAATTGGAAAGAGCTGCCGACGGCGCTGTTTCCTCGCACGTGGAACGACATGGCGTTCTCGGGGAGCGCCGTCGTGGATGCTCGCAACACGAGCGGCTTTCAGACGGGAAGCGACCCGGTGTTGGTGGCCGCTTACACCAGCACGGGACGCGGCGAGTGCATCGTTTTCAGCAACGATCGCGGTCGGACGTGGACCGAGTTCTCGGGGAACCCGGTCGTCAAACATCAGGGACGCGACCCCAAGTTGATCTGGCACGCGGCGAGCTCGAAGTGGGTCATGGCGGTCTACAACGAACGCCCCAACGTCGAGCGAGGGATTGTGTTCCATACGTCTCCCAACTTGAAAGAGTGGACGGAGACGAGTCGTATCGAAGGCTTCTATGAGTGCCCCGATCTCTTCCCACTGACGGTCGATGCGGGGGCGGGTGAGTCCGACAAGAGCGTTCAGAAATGGGTGCTGTATGGCGCGGACGGCAAGTACCTGATTGGCGACTTCGACGGCAAGGCGTTCACCAAACAAGGTGACAAGCAGCAGGTTTGGTTCGGTCACTTCTATGCGGCTCAAACGTATGACAACGCGCCGGATGGGCGTCGCGTGCAGATCGGTTGGGCCAACGGAGTCACCTTTCTCGGCCAGCCATTCAACCAACAGATGACGATCCCCGTCGAGCTGACTCTCCGCTCAACGCCCTCGGGCACGAAGATGTTCGCCGAGCCGGTGCGTGAGGTCGCAGCGGCCAGCCGCAAACGCGGCTTGGCAACGAAACTGTCCGTCGATCATCTCGATCTCGTGGCGGGGCAAGAGGTGGAACTGATGGCTCACCCGCTGAAGCACAATCCACTCGACGTGACCGTGCAGATCGAACCGAAGCAGGCCGAGAGCATCACGCTGACACTGTGCGGCGTACCGATCGTCTTCGACGCAAAGCAGTCGTCGCTGACCTGCCGCAAAGTCACGGCACCGGTCTCGCTGCACGAAGGGAAGCTCAACCTGCGAGTACTCTCGGATAACGGCTCAGTGGAACTCTTCGTGAACAGTGGCGAAGTGGCTCTCTCAGTGGGAGGCCGACAGTCGGAGACCGATCGCCAACTGAAGGCCCTCGCCACCGGAGGCAGTGCCACATTGAGGACGCTCAACGTCGGAGACCTCGGCCCACGCGAGTGAACTCGAAGTCCGGTTTTTCCTAAAGCCGGACTTCGTGGTGCGGCATGTAGGGTGGGACCAGCAGCGCTTCGCCGCGCCGGCCCACCATGATTTCCAGCGCCGGCCTGGTGGTGGGCCGGCGCTCGAAGCGAGCTTGTCCCACCCTACGACGAACGACGCGACGCCCCTGCGTTCCAGCGAACTCGCGTCGCCGCATCAAACAGGCGTCGCTAGAATCCGACCCGATGTCTCTCCCTCATATTGAACTCACCCGAGGTGACTCATGGTTCAAGTAACAATCGAACAGGCCCCCGCGCAGTGGCCGCAGTTGCTGGAAGCGATCGACCGTGGCGAAGCGGTCTATGTCGGAGACGCCCAACGCCGCGTGCGACTGGTGGTGGAACCGGCTCCGCCTGCCGAGCCTCCTCGTAAGCGTGGCCCCATTTTTGGCAGCATGAAGGGTCAAATCTGGATGTCTCCCGATTTCGACGAACCCGACTTCGACATGACGGAGTACGTCCCGTGAGGCTGCTCCTCGACACTCATACGCTGCTGTGGTTTCTCAATGGAAGTTCTCGGCTGAGTGTGCCAGCGCGCGATGCCATCTGTGATCTCACCAATCATCGTTTTGTCAGCACCGCCAGCTTGTGGGAAGTCGCGATCAAAACGAGCCTAGGTAAATTGACCTTGGCGACCTCGTTTGAAGAAATGATCGAGCGGGAGATCGACTTGAATGACATCAACGTCCTGCAGATCGACAGCCCCCACCTGCTCGCGATGGCCGCTCTGCCATTTCCCTCGAACGACCATCGCGATCCGTTTGATCGCATGATTGTCAGCCAAGCCATTTGTGAAGACCTCATCCTCATCAGTGCCGATTCCGCGCTCGACGCTTATGGCGTCAGCCGCTTGTGGTGAAAGTTCCGATGTCCGACACAGTTCTCCGCGATCGTGCTGCCGGTGATGCAGCCCTGCTCGAAATCAACAACCTCAAGACGTACTTCCATTCCGAGGGCGGGACCGTCAAGGCGGTCGATGATCTGACGGTGAAGGTCCGGCTCGGCCAGACGCTCGGTCTGGTTGGTGAGTCCGGCTCCGGCAAGTCGGTCACGTCGCTGACGATCATGCGGCTGCTGCCTGACATTGGGGCGAGCATCGAGGCGGGAAGCATCTCGTTCCTCGGTCGCGATCTGGTCCAGTTGCCGCGCGCCGAGATGCGGCATGTGCGTGGCAAGGACATCGCCATGATCTTTCAGGAACCGGGGACATCGCTCAACCCGGTCTATCGCGTCGGCGATCAAGTGGCCGAGGCGATCCTGCTGCACGAAAAAGTGACCCGTGCCGAGGCCCGGTCTCGCACATTGAAACTCTTCCAAGAGGTTGGCATCCCGCAGCCCGAAATGTCGCTCGACAAGTATCCGCACGAGATGTCCGGCGGTCAGAAGCAGCGCGTCATGATCGCGATGGCTCTGTCGTGCAATCCGAAGCTGCTCATCGCCGACGAACCAACGACCGCTCTCGACGTGACGATTCAGGCTCAGATTCTCGCCCTGATCCGCAAACTGCGTGACGAACGTGGCATGGCGATCCTGTTCATCACGCACGACCTCGGTGTGATCGCCGAGATCGCCGACGAAGTGGCCGTCATGTACCGAGGCAAGCTGGTCGAATACGACTCCGTGCGAAACATCTTCGCGAACCCGCAGCACCCCTACACGAAGGGCCTCCTCGCGTGTCGCCCACGCCTCGACACGACTCGCCGCCGCCTGCCGACCGTCGCCGATTACATGCTGACCACGACCGACAGCGACGGACGAATGGTCATCACCGAGAAGACACTCACGCCCGAACGACTCGCCGAAATTGAAGGGCGAGGTCGCGGGAGGTTGCTCCATCCGGAAGTGGTGAGTGGCGAGTGGCGAGTGATGAGTGAAAGAAGTGGCGACGTGGTATCCCAAGTGTCTTCTGGCACTCACCACTCGCCACTCGTCACTCAGCACTCTTTCGTTCCCTCCAACCAACCGCCGCTCCTGCGCATCGAGAACCTCAAGGTCTACTACCCGATCAAGAAGGGCTTGCTGAGGCGCACGGTCGGGCATGTGAAGGCGGTCGATGGCATCAGCTTCAACGTGTACCAAGGCCAGACGCTGGGGCTGGTTGGCGAATCGGGCTGCGGCAAGACGACGACGGGGCGAGCGATCCTCAAACTCATTCCGGTGACGAGTGGCACCGTCACGTTCGACGGCACCGATTGGACGAGTCTGCGTGGCGCGGAGTTGCGACGCCAGCGCCGCCGGATGCAGATCGTCTTTCAAGACCCGTACAGTTCGCTCAACCCGCGCATGACCGTCGAGGCAATGCTGACCGAAGCGATGAGCGTTCATCGTCTCGGAACCAGTTCGCAGGACCGGCGTGATCGCGCCGCAAGCCTGCTCGAAGAAGTCGGCCTCCTCGCGGAACACCTGCAACGTTACCCGCACGAGTTCTCCGGCGGACAACGTCAGCGCCTCTGCATCGCTCGCTCACTGGCCGTTGAACCCGACTTTTTGATCTGCGACGAATCGGTCTCGGCGCTCGATGTGTCGGTCCAAGCGCAAGTCCTCAACCTGCTGAAAGACCTGCAAGAGAAGCGCGGCCTGACCTACATCTTCATCAGCCACGACCTGAGCGTCGTGAAGTTCATGTCCGACATGATGGCCGTGATGAACGCGGGTGTTATCGTCGAGTTCGGCCCATCCGACGCGATCTACGCCAACCCGCAAAACGACTACACGAAGAAACTCATCGCCGCGATCCCGCAACCGACAATGGAAGCGATCCAACGGCGCGAGCGAGAACGCGAGCACTCGATCCGCTTGAGATAAAGAACTTCGGGGAAGCAACAATGTCGAACGAACTGCATTCAAGCGAACAAGTAGAAGTACCGAAGCAGCATTCGTTTCGCTGGCGGATGGTTCCCGCAACTTTGCTGGGATTCTTCGCGGTATCCAGCTTTTTAATTGGCGTCGTTCCTCCCTTGATTGCAGCGTATGTGTACCTGCGATACGGCGGGTTTGTTGTGTCGCCAGATAGTCCAAGTTCCAGAATGTTTGAATTCAATTTGACGAACGTGAGCCTGTGGCACCTCTCCATTGGAATCGGCGTTGTGGCGACGGTTTCCAGTGTGAACTGGGCACGTGGACGTTGGTATTGGGCATGGGGCACGACGGCTCAGGCATACATCATGATGGTGCTTGCAGGTGTGTTGCAGCAGATGCAGATGTACTCTGGGAAGTAGGCATAGCACCGCTGTCCTTGCATACTCAATTGCCGCCCACGCTTGGAAATAAGTCATTCCCACCTGTAGCGTCATGCGGTAGAACGAAGTCGTTCCCGTGTTAAGCCGCCTCCGTTACGAGACATCACCATGTCGGCTGTCCTGCTCGAACCCGTTCTTACCGCGAAGCGAACTCCACCACTGCGCGCGGGGGATCGTTTGTCTCGCGATGAGTTTGAACGCCGCTACTCGGCGATGAAAGATGTGAAGAAGGCCGAGTTGCTCGAAGGAGTCGTCTACATGCCCTCACCCGTTTGCAACGACGATCATGGTGTTCCGCATTTCGATCTGATCGGCTGGTTGTATCTCTACAGGATGCAAACTCTCGGCGTGCAGGGGGGCGATAACTCGACCCTACGGCTGGACCTCGACAATGAGCCGCAGCCGGATGCCTATTTGCGGATTCTTCCCGCGCGGGGCGGTCAGTCGCGAGATGCGGACGGCTACATCGACGGTGCTCCCGAGTTGGTGGCCGAGGTCTCCGCGAGTACGGTCAGTTACGACCTACATGTCAAACAGAACGTCTACCGCCGCAATGGCGTCCGCGAGTACATCGTCTGGCGCGTGTGGGACGGTGAGATCGACTGGTTCATCCTGCGGTCGGGTCAATACGAGCGGCTGTTGCCGGGTGACGATGGCATTCTTCGCAGCGAAGTCTTTCCGGGGCTGTGGCTCGATTCCGCCGCGTTGTTGCGTGGCGATGTGTCTCGTGTGTTGGAGGCTGCTCGTGCGGGAACGGCTACGCCGGAACATGCGCTCTTTGTGAAGCGGCTTGCTCCCCAAGCCTGAGCCGCGCTGCGTAATGCGAGCCGCCTACTCCGGCCAACCGGCGATTGTTTCGCGGGCGATCGCGCGCGAGGCGGTGTCGGCGCGGGTGGCCAGTTGGTCGTCGATCTTTCTCAACAGCCGAGCCTTCACGACATCGGGCAGTGACTGGAGCGAAGGCGATGCGAGCAGTGGACTGAGGTCGTACTTGAAAAGCCTCGTCGTCAGGTCGAGTTGTCTTAGCGAACGGCCTTGATCGTCGCGCGGGCTGAGTGATTGATAGACCTCGGCGAACTTGGTTGAGCCGGTGATGGGGCCCGCGAGTGGGGTTTCGTCTTCCATGAGGGCGTAGCGGACGAGTTGCTCTTCGGCGTCGGAACGGCGATTCAAAGCGTGTTCGAGGCGGACGCGGTTGACTAGGTTGTGGAAGTGCATCTGGTGGTCGAGGACCAGCAGCGCGACGATGTCGCTGTGAGCGGTCGGATACGACTGCAGATCGACCAGCGGCGCGAGGTCGCTCACCGCGCCGCGAAAAGCGGGCTCCACCTTGTGGCGCGTGGCATCGTCCTCGCCGATCAGGTTGCCGCGATGTACGAGGTTCGGGGCGAGGCCGCTCACGTACCAGCCGCCCCAACGCTTCTCGAAGTCGGTCGTGTGATTGATCGACGAGAAGCCTTCGCGCGGCTGGCCTCGTCGATCGGTCAGGAACGAACTGAGAATGTGGCCGGGAACGTTGAGCGTCTTCGCCGAGACATGGCACGCGGTACAGCGGGTGTCTCGACGAAACTTCGGCTTCATTGCGTCATCGTCACCCATCCGCTGCGGCAGCGTGTACAAGACGGTTCCCTTTTGCGCGTCTTGCAGCGTGATCTCGATCGCTGCCGAATGCGGCACCCAGCCGATGGTCACGTCCTCGTTGAAGTAGATCGCACGCGGTGACGACGGCTTGATGAGCGACTGATTCACGGATGTCTTCGAGAAGACGAGCGTCTGCGATTCGACGGGGACTTCCAGTGCGCGCAGCAAGTCGAGGAGATAGCCCGAGCCTCGGCGGTGCTCCAACACGAGAGCCTGCTCGTCGAGTCGTTGCTGGAGTCGCGCGATGGCATCGTCAGTGGACTCGGCGAAGTAGTTGATCGGAGCGGGGCCATACGGAAGCGGGCTGGTGATCTCAATGCGAGTCGGCTCGACTGCGCCTGCGACATCGACGAGCAAGACCAGCGCAGCGATGGTCAGTGTCAGAAGAGTCGGGCGGCGCGAGGAAAAGGTGGCGAGCATGGAGGTTTCAATCTCTGGGCGGATGGTCCGAAGTTGGAACGAGTCTGACTGGCAGAATCTTCCTCGACCATGAAACGGAATGACACCGAACGTAGCTTTGCCT
>JAYTQJ010000549.1:0-7810 GCA_043746775.1 Schlesneria sp. | reverse complement strand
CGGCTCGGCAGGAGCCTCGCCCTCCCGAGTCGGCGCCCGTCAAACTGCATGTCATCGGCGAACGAACGGGCAACGTGGGGATCGTGCAGTTTCAAGTCCGGCGATCTCTCGTCGATCCGCTAGGGTATGAGATTCTCGCCGAAGTGCGAAACGCCTCCGATCAACCGGTTGAATGTCGGTTCGAGGTCGATCTCAACGACGAACCGATCGACGTGGTGCCGCTCAAATTGGAAGCGGGAGGCAAATGGAGTCAGGTGTTCGAGAAGACGTCCGCCGAGGGAGGGCATCTCATCGCGAAGCTGACTCACAACGATGCTCTCGCCGCCGACAACACGGCGCGGGCCGTGTTGCCTCGACGCGAGATTCAGCCCGTGCTGCTCGTCACCTCGGGAAACCTGTTCCTGCAAAAAGTGTTCGAGGTCAATCCGCTCGTGAGGCTGACCGTGGTGGCGGAAACGCCGGCCACGATCCCGGCGGGAACGGTCGTCGTGTTTCATCGCGTCGCGCCGGACAAGATCCCCGCCGGGCAGGTCTTCGTCATCGACCCGGCCAATGCCAGCGACCTCTACACGGTGGGCGAACCGATTGCGAACCCGATCGTGACGAAGCAGGACAAGGACAGCCCGCTGATGGCGCATGTCCGACTCGACAACGTTCTGATGCCCGAGGCTCGCCAACTGACGCCGACTCGCCCCGACGATACAAAAATCCTCGCCGAGGCCGTCACGAAGGAGCCGATCTTCTTCGCCGTGAACCGTCCGGAAGGAAAGGTGCTCGTGCTGACCGTGAACCTCGACAAGGGTGACCTTCCGCTCCGCACGGCCTTCCCGATCACCGTCGCCAACGCCCTGCATTGGTTCGCGGGGAACAAGGGCGACCTCCGCGAGTCGCTTCCCGCCGGATCGCTCACCATTCTGACAGCCTCCGATTTCGCCAGGCCCACCAAGGGCGAACTGCTCTCGCTCCGCAGTCCCACCGGCGAGTTGAAGCCGCTGCCGATCAACGTCGAGAAGCTGACGATCGGACCGCTCGATCAGTGCGGGGTGTGGAGCATCGTGGCAGCGGCACAGGAGTTAGACAAAGCGAACAGTCCACAACCTTCGACGATCACCCAACCGCTTCTCGAAATCGCCTGCAACCTGTCGAGTGTCGCCGAGTCCGACATCCGGCCTCCCGAGGAATTGCTGGAGACCAAGGTCTCGGTCTCACCCGTGCTGGCCGGTCTCGGTTCGAGGCCGATGTGGTTCTGGCTGTTGCTGGCTGGGCTGTTGCTGACGACGGTCGAGTGGTGTCTGTACCAGAGGCGGGTGATTAGCTGATTCCCGCGTTCAGTCGTCGCAGTGAGGCACCGTCTTGGAAATGACAAAAACGCTGACCGTGAACATCCCAACAATCATGACCGCCGAGAACGCGAGACGAGTCCAAGGGAGCCACGGCTTGGCTTCGAGTTCCGCCCAAGCCGCGATGGGTGGGTAGAACGTGCGATAGGTCCACCACCACAACCAACCAGATGCGACAATCGAGACAAGGAACAAAATGATCCCGAAGATGGCGAGCGGTTTTATGGCCAATCTCTCCCCACACAGAATGAATTCGACCGTTGACTGATGCGGCCAGACTTGTTTTCGATGATCTGCTCACTTGTGAGAAATGATAGCGATGTTTGACTTCTTTCAACTCGATCTGACGCATCCGTGGTGGCTGGTTTCGCTGGTTGTCGTGGTGCCGTTGTTGGTGTGGTACTTCCGGAGGTCGCTGTCGGACTTTCCACCGAAGCAGATCCTGGTGTCGTTGCTGACGCGCTGCCTGGTCGTCGCGCTGCTGGCTTTGGCAATGAGTGGGCTGGCGTTGCTCCGGCCGACGTCGCAGCAGTTCGTGATCGTCGCGATCGACCAGAGCCTCAGTGTGGCCGGTGACGAGGAGGACGATTTGACCGCGACGGGGGATGCGGCGAAGGAGCCGGTGGCGGCGAAGAAGAGTCAGGTCGATGAGTACCTCGACAGGGTGTTGGCCGACTCGGGGCGGGTGGGTGAGAACAAGGTGATGTTTCTGCCGTTTGCCTCGCAGTCGGGGATTCTGGCACGGGAGCGGCCCGCGGTTTCAGGCGTTGGCAAACATGGGGCGAATCAGGCCGATCCGACTGATGGGACGGATTTGAACAGTTCTTCTGGCTCTCGACTCTCGTCACTCGACTCTCGACTCGACCGCAACGCGACCAACATTGCCGCCGCAATTCGATCAGCGGCCGGCGCGATGCCTTCCGATTATGTGCCGCGCATCGTGTTGCTGAGTGATGGGAATCAGACGGCCGGCGATTCGCTGCAGGCGGCGCTGGGGACGGCGTTTGGAAATGCGAAGACCGGAAATACGAAGACCCTTCACCCTAGCCCTCTCCCCGCAGGGCCGGGGCGAGGGGACAAAGCCAAAGGCGGTGAAGCGGGCAACGGCTCTTTGCCATCAACCTTCAACCGTCAACTCTCAACCGGCCTCATCCCCATTGATACCGTACCGCTGAAGGTGCGCGACAACCCCGAGGTGCAGGTTGCGGCCGTCGAGGTTCCCGCGCAGGTGCGGGAGGGCGAGCCGTTCTATGTCGAGGTCGCCATCAATTCAAACCATGAGGACGAGGGGTTGGTCGAGGTCTTTCGAGGTGCTCACAAGGTGCTCAGTGAGACTCGCAAACTGAAGGCGGGCGAGAACCGGTTCCGCTTCCAGCAGTCGATCACGGGGGAGCGGTTGGCTCAGTACACGGTCAAGATCGGCGGGCTGAAGACCGACACGCTGCTCGACAACAACACCGAATCGGGGCTGGTCTTCACCACGGGCAAGCCGCGCGTGCTGTTGATTGAGAGCGATCCGAAGTTGGCGCAGCAACTCGTCTGGGCCTTGCAGCAGGAAGAGATCGAGGTCGATGTGCGGCCGGTCGAGGGGATGCCCGAGTCGCTGGCCGACCTGCAGAATTATGAGTTGCTTGCCCTGTCGAATGTTCCGGCAACGGCGCTCTCGCAGCGACAGATGGAACTGGCGCGGACGTATGTGCAGGACTTGGGCGGCGGGTTCATGATGCTCGGCGGCGATCAGTCGTTCGGGCTGGGGGGCTATTACAAAACGGTGCTCGAAGAAATCCTGCCGGTTCGGTCGGACTTCGAGAAGGAAAAGGAAAAGCCGTCGCTGGGGATGGTCCTTGTCATCGACAAGTCGGGGTCGATGGGGGGCGACAAGATGGAGATGGCCAAGGAGGCGGCGAAGAGTGCGGCCGAATTGCTCGGCCCGCGAGACCAACTCGGCGTGATTGCGTTTGACGGCGACTTCTTCGTGGTGAGCGATTTCCAATCGGCGTCGAATAAGGCCCGCATCATCGACGACATCAGCCGCATCGAGGCGGGCGGCGGAACGACGATGTATCCCGCGATGGAAGAGGCATACAACATTCTCCAGGGATCAACGGCCAAGCTGAAGCACGTCATCATGCTGACCGACGGCATCAGTTCGCCGGGCGACTTTGAAGGGATGGCTCAGCAAATGGTGTCGGCCCGCATGACCTGTACGACCGTCGCGGTGGGCGAAGGGAGCGACACGAACCTGCTGGAAGAGATCGCTCGCGTCGGGCAGGGACGGTTCTTCTCGGTGACCGACCCGGCGACGCTGCCTCAGGTCTTCGCGAAGGAGACGATGACGGCGAGCAAGTCGGCGATCAACGAACAGCCGTTCGTACCGCAGGTGGTCCGCCCGACTCCCGCGCTGGCTGACATCGATTTTGAAACGGCTCCGTTTTTGTTGGGCTATGTGGTGACGCGACCGAAGGCGACGTGTGAATTCATTCTTGCCACCGAGGCTGGCGATCCGCTGTTGTGTTGGTGGCGGTATGGCCTCGGCACGACGGTCGCCTTCACATCGGATGCGAAGAGCCGCTGGGGGGCCGAGTGGTTGACGTGGCCCGGCTACAGCAAGTTCTGGGCGCAGGTCGTCCGTCAGTCGATGCGGAAGAACGACGTGAAGGGTGTGATCGTCGAGGTGAAGCAGGAGCGCCGTCGCGCGACGGTGACACTCGACGCGATCGACCCCTCGGGCAAGTTCCTCAACCAGGCCGAGACCGAAGTGACGTTGATCGACCCGCAGTTGGGACAACGCAAGCTGGAGATGAAGCAGACCGCGCCGGGTCGTTACGTGGCCGAGTTCGACACGCCCGCCTCGGGTGCGTACCACATGAACCTCTCGCAGAAGACGGCGGGCGGGACGCTGCTCCATCAGCAAACGCGCGGCCTGATCGTGGGCTATCCCGACGAACTCCGTCTCCGCCCGACCAACGAAGAACTCTTGAAATCCCTCGCCGCCGTCACGGGAGGCCGTTTCGATCCAAGTCCTGAAGAGTTGTTCACCGAACCAACATCGGCCCCCGATTCACCGGGCCTCAGCACATTGGGCACGAACGCCCCACGAACAGTCCCGCGTTCAACGCCGCTCTGGCCGTACTTGGTTTCGGCGGCGATCCTGCTGTTCGTGCTGGATGTGGCTCTGCGACGCATCGACTTCAGCCTGTGGTGGCCGATGCGGCGGAGGTTTTCGGTATGACGTTCATCTCCGAAATCGTTTTGCATCTGTGCTTGTTAGCTGCGATGTTCCCTTGCCTATTTATTTTTGCATTCGGAATCGGCCGACCTCTTATCGACCTCCATGAGTATTGGTTTGTCCAGGACGCAGTTCGATTCGCTCGCTGTCCCAATTGCGGTGCAACGAAATCTCAAGATGGTCGCTCATCATTGAAATTGTTGTTCATGCCTTTGCCATCGGCGGGGGTAATCGGCAGTCGAAGGTTTGGGCGATTCATTCGATGTCGAGTTTGTGATGTTGTTGTGTTCGCATATGCCAAAGGAGACTCCATGCCGGGACTTGGCACGTGGCACGGAGATGTTGAGTTTGAACTTCTTGATGGCGAGGAATTGCGATCGCTAATTGCGCAGCAGCCGAATTCGTGTCTTCACAGCCTGTTCTTTTATTTAATCACTATTGCTGTAGCACTTGTGTGTGCGGGAATTCTGGTCAATTTTTACGTCCATTCCATCATTGCGGTTGTTGGTGTTGCAGTACTACTGCGTGTTCTGGCTCCAAAGCAGTCGGATCCGAAGTCAACGATGTAGACCTTGTCTGCTCTCAACGAGGCTCTGCATCAGTCGATTTCAGCCGATGGAGTTATCGTCGCCTGAATTTTGGAAGAAACTGAACTTGTGGAGCCGATCTTTGATCGATAGCTTGCTAGACGATTTGTCTGAGGAACTGTTCCGAATGTCTGTTGGTTTGTGATCTGGAGCATGACATGACCGAAGCCCTTCGTTCGAGACTTCAGCCGGTACAGCGTCGTCAGGTGTGGCAGACCATTGCGGTCTGGGTTGTGGGCGGGCTGTTGCTCGGCTCGGTGATCGGCCTCGGATGCGGGGTTGCTCGGTTGACGACTGGTTGGGCCGAGGGTGGTTGGTTGGCGACGATGGCGTTACTGGCGGGACCGGTTGTCGGAGCCGTGGCCGCTCTGGTTTGGCTGTTGCCTCGACCGAACTGGATCGCGGCGGCTCGGGCTGTCGATCAGCACTATCAACTCAAGGATCGCACTGAGTCGGCACTCGACTTTGCGCGGAAGCAGGTTCATCCCGACAAGCTAGCGTTTGCTGAGCTGCAACTGGCCGATGCGATGTCGCACCTGAGTCGCGTCGAACCCGAGGCGGTCGCTCCCTACCAGGCTCCCCGTTTTCTGCCGGGTGCGGTGTTGGCTGCGGCACTCGCGGTGGTCTTGGCGGTTGTGCCGCTCAAGCCGGATGAAGCGTCGGCCGCGCTCTCGACTCCCGATGAAAACATCGTCGCTCAAGCCGAAGAGATTTCCGACAGCATCAAGGAACTTGAAGAGGAATTGAACAAAGACGTTGATCCCGAACTGGAGCAACTCCTGAAAGAACTCAAGCAGAAGGCGGATGAGTTGAAGGAGCCGGGCGTCGATGTGAAGGAGGCCCTCGCGAAGATATCCGAGATGCAGGCGGCGATCCAATCGGCGCAGAGTCAGGCCAGTCTGGAACAGGTTGACCAGCAGTTGCAGGAGATCGGCGAGGCGATGGCGTCGGCGAAGGCTCTCGAAGGAGCGGGGCAAGCTCTGGCCGAGGGCAAGTACGACAAGGCCATGAAGGAATTGGCTGATCTCGGCGACATCGAACTCGAACGGAATGAGGCACGCAACACGGCCGAGAAGCTGAAAAAAGCGGCCAAGCGGGCGAAGGGCGATGCGGGAGATGGCTCGATCAGTGATGCGGCCAACGAGATGGCGGAAGGGATCGAAGACGAGGATGCTCAGAAAGTGAAGGGGGCCGCGAAGCAACTGGGTGAGAAGGCGAAGGGGCAAGCTCGCAAGAAGAAGATCAACGACTTACTGAACGCGGAATTGGCGTCGCTGTGTGAATGCAAAGGGAACTGCCAGAAGAACAGCACCGCGAAGAGTAAGAAGAAGACTAAGACGAACTCGCCCTCTCAATCTTGGGGAATGGGCGAGAGTGGCAACATCGACGGCGATGCGACGAATCTCGCCGCGAACCTGAACAAGGAACAAGTCACGGGCCAGGCGGGCGAGGGCGAGTCCGAATTTGAAACCAGTTCATCCTCGGAAGGCCGTCAGGAAGCGCAGCGCGGCTACAAGGATGTCTACCAGAAGTACAAGAAGATGAGCGACGCGGTGCTGGAGAGCGAGAACATTCCGCTCGGCCACCGCCAGACGATCCGCAAGTACTTCGAGTCGATCCGGCCCCAACAGGTAGAAGAGGCTGCGGCGAAGAAGAGCGAGTGAAGTGCTTCGCGCTGGTTGATCGACGTTGAATCATGGCCTCGGCGGAGTCTGCTCCGACCGAGGCTTTTTGTTGGTTTGGCGCGGGGCCAAAGCCATCTCCTTGTTGTGTCTGCTTCACTTGTAGGGTGGGACCAGCGGCACTTCGTCGCGCCGGCCCACCATGATTTCTCGCCGTTTCCCGAGGGTGGGCCAGCGCTCGAAGAGAGCTGGTCCCACCCTCCTGAGGAACAGACCTCTGCTTGCCTTCTCTGTGTCTCAATCCTTTTGCTGGAACGTCATCGAAGAAGGGTTACCACAGAGAGGCACAGAGGCGCAGAGAAGGCGAACAGAGAGAAGAGGTGGACGGGGCATCTAGTGCCCTGTCCGTTCTTAATTTGGGGGGTAGCTGAAGTCGTGAGGCTTCAGAAAACGCAGAACTCTTACGAGTTCGGCTACCCCCAAATTAAGACCTGACGGGGCACTAGAGCAGTTTCAGAGTTGGACTGCAGTATTGTGAGCCGTTGGCGCTAGCCTCGAGGGCGCGAAACCCGAGGCTAGCGCCAACGGCTCACTGAAGACCGACTACGAAACTGCACTAGAGCCAATCTGCCCACCGTTCCTACCTCACGAGTGTTCCCCGCGGGAACGGAACAATTACTTTGAGGGCAGGAACGAGAGTTTGGCTCCATGAGTCACGTTTCAAACTCGAAGAAGCCCGCTTACTTTGTTGCTTCACTGAGGACTTCGAAGCAGCGGCGTGCCGATTGGAACTCACATTAAACGGTTCATCCGACTATTTGGGGGGGAAGTCCAATGAGTGGTATGAAGTCCGTCGATTTCATCCTGAAGGGATGTGAGCGATTAGCCGGGGGTTGAGCGTCTGCGGCACCCCCGGTGCGAAGCCAACGTCAGGGGGATTTGCATCCTGAAGGGATGCTGGCCAGCTCAGAATGTCTCCCGGTTCCATGAGGCTGGCATCCCTTCAGGATGCAACAGTCCTTTGTCCAACCT
>JAYTQJ010000548.1:0-7820 GCA_043746775.1 Schlesneria sp. | reverse complement strand
GGGAAGTTATTGCGCCCCCGTTCCTAAGACGGCTGAATTCTCACGAATTCAGCTACATCGAATAGATCGTCCATTCAAAATTCGCTCAAAGTGAGTGCCATTGGGTGTCAGCCCCGCGGTTCCTCCCAAGAGGGCTGACGCCCAAGAACCGGGGGTGGCGTAGCTGAATTCGTAAGAATTCAAATGGCTTCGACAATCCGCTGAAGTCTGACGACTTCAGCTACACCCCAAAGTCAGTGCTATGGGGCTGACGCCACCCGGACTCAGTCATCAGCGGAGCAGATTGGCCGTTTCTTCCAGCATCTGGTTGGCGGCACTGAAGGCACGGGCGTTGACCTGATAGCCGCGTTGGGCCGCGATCAACTGAGTGAACTCGGTCCCGATATCGACGTTGGAACTTTCCAATGCTCCCGCCTGGATCGAGCCAGCGCTGCCTGCCTGCGGGGCCGTGATGATCGGTTCGCCAGAGCTGGAGTTGTACTGAAAGTAGTTGTTCGACTTCCTGTCTAAACCTTCGGCATTGGCGAAGGAGGCGAGGGCGATCTGAGCGATGGATTCCGAGCGGCCGTTGCTGAACTGACCGGTGACGATTCCGTCTGCCTCGACACTCACATCCACCAGCGTTCCTTGAGCGAAGCCGTCTTGTGATGTCGATGCCGCCGATGTGAATCCTCCGAACTGCGACAGCCCATCGAAACCGTTCGGCGATCCGAACCCAAGGGTGATTGTTTGCGGATTGCCGAACGAGGCGAGGTTACTGATCTGGAACGTGATGCTGTCATCACCGTCCGTGCCGCGAATCACCTGCTTGAAGTCACTGATGTCGGTCTTTCCGCCGGTATTGGTTGGCAGGTCTTGCAGATCCAATCGAAGTTGGCTTTGACCGGAGATCTTCGCGGATAGCTCGATGATTCCCGAACCGTTGAGAAACGCGGTTGCACCGGAGAAGGCCCCATTGATCGCGGTGATCAAGCTGCCGACGGTGGCTCCCGAGGTGGGGAAGTCAATCGGGCCAACCGCGATTCCATCGTGATCCAATCCCGTGATGCGGATTTTGTCTGTGGCGCCATAAGCTCCGCCCGAATGTTGGTCGAGGGCGTTGAGCGAAGTCGCTGCGGTTGCGGGCATACCGCCGACGGTAAATGGCTGATGCAATGACAGAGCTTCAGTCACGCTCGTCCCGACGACTCCTAAGAACGAGCCGTCCTCATTGAACGTCAGTCCGGCAACTTTGTTGTCGTTACCAAAGCCCGTGATGACACCCTCACTCGATTCGAGTGTTGCAGTCACATCCCAGCGATTGGCCGATGACTTTTGAAAGTTGAACGTGACGTTGTGCGGTGAGAATTGAGCGTCAAAGATCTGGATGGCTGTGGTTGCGGAGTCTGCGGCTTTGCCATCGACGGAGACTTGAAAGTTCGTGAACTGTGTGACACCCGTGAGCGGCGTCGGATCGGTCGGATTGCTCTTCAAATTCAGGGTCAGGCTGGCGGAGCCAGCTTGATTTGCCGCGAGCACGATGTGCCCCGCGCTGTCGATCGACGCTGTCGCTCCCGCTCCCGTCGATGCTGAGAGGAAGGCGTTGTTGATGACATTCAGTACCGCCCCGACGGTGTCGGCCGCTGTTCCGGTCGCCGTGAAGAACGCGTTGACGGATGTTCCATCGGTCCGCGAGCCGGTGATTTGAATTTGATCGCCAGCCGCATACGGAGTCGTAGTCTGCCCCAAGTTGTTCAATAGGGTACTTGCCGTGGCCGCCACGACTCCTTCGGTCAGTGGCTGTCCCAACGTCAACACTTCCGCGATCGGCTCTTTGGATTTGGAGTCGAGGTTCCCCTTGAACTTGATGCTCTGAGTTTCGTTGCCGGGGACCGTGATTCCTTTGGGGATCGTGATGCTGCTGTCACCCAACGTTTGGAAAGCGGGCGAGGTCGCGGTTCCTTCGCCGACGATGCCCGTACGTTGCACCTTCGCTCCCGTCGATGGATCGACCAAGTTGTTCTTCGCATCCACCGCGAACGATCCCGCGCGGGTGTAGAAGGTCTCGTTACCGCTCTTGAGTACGAAGAATCCACTGTTCTGAATTGCCAAGTCCAGCTTGCGGCCCGTGTTCTCAAATGTTCCCTGGCCGAGGTTCGTGTCGGCGGCAGCGACTTGCACGCCCAAGCCGATCTGAATCGGGTTCTTGCCACCGTTGGTCGCGGTGGGGGCGCTTTGAGCGGTCAACAACTGCGTGAACTGGTTTGAGAATCGCAGTCGCTGCGACTTGAAGCCCGTCGTGTTCTGGTTGGCCAAGTTGTCGCCAACGACATCGAGCATCTGTTGATGGGCGCTGAGCGCCGAAGCACTGGTAAACAATGAGCGAATCATGGGGCGGGATCTCGCGGCGATGACAAACAAGTGTTGCCGGCGTCCCTGCCGTTCTCACGATGGCTCCAGAAGTCTCCTGAAGAACTCGCGTCAGAAACTGACGATGGAGTTCGATAGAACATGAACCGATCGAGGCTCCGCCTCAATCACAATCTCACTCAAGCTTCAACGGTGCGTTCACTAAGCCGCCTCCGAGTACATTCCAATGACGTTGTCCAAACTGACGGCGTCGTTACCGATCTGAAGTTCGACTCGTCCCGAATTGATCGCGAAGCCTTGGACCGTTCCCCGTGCCGTTGCTCCGGCGTCATCCTTATAAACAACCTGTCGTCCGATCAGATTTGATCCTTGAGTGATCTGCTGGAGTGACAGCATGTCGGCAAAATTGGCGTTTAGTTTTTCAATTCCGCTGAGGGTCGAGAACTGAGCCAACTGTCCCAAGAACTCCTGATCCTTGATCGGCTCCAGCGGATCTTGAGACTTCAACTGGGCGACCATCAGTTTTAGAAACTGATCTTGGCCGACCTGTGATGTGATCTGAGTGTCCGCCATGAAATCCCTCTTCGTCCGGATTGTTTTCTCTGGCGATCTCGACTGCTTGGGCAGGTTCCGCCTCAGTCAGTCCATCGACTCTCGCAACTTCACTTGTCGATCACGGAGCCACGTCAGCGACACGAAAATTGGAGCAGGCCACACAACTGAATCCGCCTGCGGCGAATCTTGCTGATGTGGGATGTTTGGGTGCAGTTACCTGCGGGTTTCACTACGTCGCGCGGCCAGTGATGAGACATCTGAGCGGGGCGGCGTCAGCCCCCTGATTCTTGGGCGTAAGCCCTCTTCGAATGAACCATTGGGCTGACGCCGCCCCGCTCAGAAAACTCCCGCTTTCCGCCGCGCGAGGTCTCGCAAGAGCCCCACTTACGCGACGAAGTTGAGTTGGCCCGAATGTCGTTCGTCGCGCAATTCGTGAGTCTTGTACCGGGACCACGCGAAGGGATTTGGCGCGGGGGGGCGCTGGGGCGTGTGGTCTTCTGCATGCGACTGCGATCCGTGGTCGCTGCCTGTCTGCGAGGACACGTCGAACTGGCCGAACGAAATGCCCGAGTCGGAGAGAGACTGCCGAAGCTCATCGAGTTGCCGCGAGATGACGTGTCGTGCGGCTTCGTCGTGCGCCACGAAGCGGATCGAAACGACCTCGTTCACGACGGTGAGTTGGACCTCGACCGGTCCCAACTCACGCGGGTCGAGTCGCAACCGGAACGTGCGCGACGTGGCGAGTGGCTCCGCTTCCAACTGGCTCAAGACCGCCGAAGCCAACTGCTCCGCGACGGTCCCCGTCACGGCGGAGATCGATTTGGAATGCGTTGCGGCAGGTGTACTGTTCAACGCGAGCGTGACCGGTGACGCTGAGTCGAGATCAGGCGTATGGCCCGGCGAATCGGAGTCGATGTTTCTCGATGCGTGTTGCTCTTCAGAGCGGCCAAGCGACGAGAGGGGCGTCAACGCGGAGTGCGCTGCCACCGTCGTGCCGTTTGGGCGAGACGGCTCTTTCAATTCGGGCTGGCTGAATCGCAAGTTCGACGATTCATCACGATGAAACTGGCGGAAGAAGTCTTTGGCGGCTGCGGGCTTCAATTCGACGGGAGTGAGTGCAGCCGCCGCCGCTTCCCCGTCAGGGCGTTCAAGGGAGTTGTCAGGCCGTCCTTGCCGGGACTCGGCGGGAGTTCCCGTCGCGGCGGCTTCTTCTTCAATCTGAGCCTGCGTTGCAACAGTGAGAGACAGGGTCTCGGGGACGCTCACAGTCGTGATCTCATCGAGCGTCATGTCGGTGGGATGTTGTGTCTGTTGCTGAGCCGCGTCCTCAACGAGTCGCTGCGTGAGAGTGGCCTCTTTGTCGAGAGTGACTGCGTCCTGTTCGTGGCTCGACTTCGGTGAGGGTTGTTCCCCGAGACTCCGATGCTTGTCTGTGGCCGAGTGATCGGCATGTTGTGGCAGAGAGAGCGGGCAGGGATCGGTATCAATTTGCGATGCAGTTGTTGCGGAGCGAGTTTCGTCGGTCGTTACCGGGGCGGAAACTTGTTCAGCCAAGCCCGTTGTTTCATCGACCGTTGGCACACCTGTCGCGTGGGCAGTGGGTGTGGCATTGATCGGCTCCAGACTCAATTTCGACAGAGTCGCGGTGTCGATTGCGAACGATCCTGTCGTTGCTGAAGTGATGCGAGGAACTGTCGGAGGCGTGACTGCGGGAGTTGCGGGTGGCTCCAGTCCGCCTCGTTCGGCCGACACGTTGCTGCTTGAGTCGTTTGGAACAGGCGTCGCTTCGGTGGGAATTGGCACCGATGGACAGGCTGCCGTGAGCAGCAGCAACTCAAACGCAGAAGGGCTTCCCTCGGCACCGTTCGGCTGAACATCGTTCTTCGTACCGCGCGGCCGGTCCGCGCGTCGGTTCGACCGAATCGAATGATCGAAATCGTCCGATACCGGATCGAAGTCGCGGAGAACTTTGCTGATCGCGGGGGATGTGACGATTTTTGTGAAACCTTGTGGGGGTGAAGTACCGAAACAATCGAGTGGCGGTGAACTCCATCTTCAAACGCATCCGGCCAATCGTGCCGGAAATGTGTGAACTACGCAGGGACGACCGGGAATGATCGAAGTCCGCATTCCGCTGAGTCTGCCGATTCGGAAGGTCGTCCTTGCTGAGTGCGGGGCCGCTGTCCCGGAATGGCTGCGCGCTGAATTCGCTCGCCACCCTGAATCGCTGGCGGGGCTGAATCACGCCACGGCATCAGCCTCAGATACTCGGCAGCTTCGCCAATCACTCGCATTGGAGCGGAAGGCACTCGGGGCCGAGCGTGCCGCTGTCGCAACCGAGCGGGAGGCGCTTCAGCGAGACCGTGCGAACTTCACGCGGGGACTCACCGCACTGCAACAGGCCGCGAATCGCAGTGATGGACAACTCCAAAGTCTGATCGGCGAAGTGCGGGAGGCGACGATTGAACTCGCGCACGCCATCGCGGCGAAGTTGATTTTCGAGCAGATCGATCAAGACCGGTTTCCGATCGCGAATCTCGTCCATGAAGTTCTCGCCCGGCTGCAAACGCGGGACGCCGCCGTGGTGAGGCTGCATCCCGCAGACCTCGCGCTGCTGGAGGAGCTTCCGACCATTGCCACTCCGGGCGATCCGCGTTCGTTGCAATATGTGGCCGATCAGACGCTCGCGCGCGGTGACTGCCGGGCGACGGCAGGCGAGATCAAGGTCGTCTACGAACTGCGTCACCAGATTGAAGAGATCCGGCGGCAACTCCTTTCGACGGTCAGCGGCCATGATGAAACTGGACCTTGAACGCCTGTCGCGCGATGTCGAAAGCTGCGACGGCTTTCGTTTGCAGAGTCGTCTGCAAGTCGTCGAGGACGGGCTGGCGTGCGCGCTCCCTGCGGCGCTCGGCGACCAGTGCCTCATCTACGAACCGTCCGGTCGGACGATCCCCGCTGAAGTGGTCGGGTTCAAACGTGGCCTCGCCAAACTCGCACCGTATGAGCGTGCCGAAGAGCTGCGTAGCGGATTGACCGTGGTCCGGTTGCCCGAACGCCGATCGGTTCCTGTCGGCAACGGCATCTTGGGGCGCATCTTCGACGGACTCGGCCGACCCTATGACGACCTCGGTCCAGTGAAGCCACCCGAGCGGCGGATCGTTCGCAATACACCCCCCTCCGCGCTGAAGCGTGAGCGGATTCAGCAGCCGTTCATTACCGGGCAAAAGGCGATTGACGGCTTGCTCCTCTGCGGACGCGGTCAACGCTTGGGCATCTTCGCGGGGAGCGGCGTCGGCAAGAGTACGCTGCTCGGGCAGATCGCCAAGACGGCCGAGGCGGACCTCAACATCATTTGTCTCGTCGGTGAACGTGGCTGCGAACTGAAGCCGTTCATCGAGGACAGTCTGGGCGAGGACGGATTGGCTCGTTCGGCGGTCGTCATCTCCAGTTCGGACCAATTGCCGTTGATGCGCATCCGTGCCGTCGAGACTTCGATCGCGATGGCCGACTCGTTCCGGGCACGCGGCAAGAACGTGCTGTTCTTTCTTGACAGTCTCACACGGTTGGCGATGGCTCAGCGTGAGTTGGGTCTGACGCTCGGCGAGCCACCGAGTGCGCGCGGGTACACGCCGTCAGTGTTTCAACTGCTGGCGAACACGGTCGAACAACTTGGAAACGGCGTGACGGGGAGCATCACCGGGTTCCTGACCGTGTTGGTCGAAGGAGACGATCTGGGCGAGCCGGTTGCGGACTCCGCCCGCTCACTGCTCGACGGTCACATCGTGCTCGACCGCAAGATCGCCGAGTCGGGCCATTTCCCGCCGATCAACGTGGGGCAGAGTGTCAGCCGCGCATTCCTGCATATTTCCGAGCCGGCTCAACAACTCGCCGCCCGCAAAATTCGCGACATTATGTCCACGTATGAAGGTGTGCGCGACCTGCTGCGCATCGGAGCTTATGTCACCGGAAGCAGTCCGCAGGTGGACTTGGTCGTCAAGCTGATGCCGCAGGTCAACGCCTTCCTGCAACAAGGTCTGAACGAACCGCGATCTCACGAACAGACGTGTGAAGTGATGCAACGACTCGCCGCCGCTTGGCCGTATTGAATTGGACGTTCAGTGCGACGTAGCTGAATTCGTGAGAATTCAGCCGGCTTCGACGATCTTCTGAAGTCTGACGACTTCAGCTACGCCCCAACGTAAGTGGCATTGGGCGTCAGATCCTAGATTTCGAGCATAGGAGTCCAGGACTGACGCCACCCGGCTCATGAGAAATGATTCCCTTCGGCCCACGCGATGAAGCGAGAGAAGACCTCCCTCATGAAAAAATTCCAGTTCTCACTCGAACGCCTGCTGCAGTTTCATCAGCAACGTCAGCAGCAGGCCGAGCTGAAGTTGCGGCAGGCGGCGCTGGAGCGCGCGGCAGCGGCGGAGGAGGTCGAACGCATCCGGCAACAGATCACGGAAGCGTGCCAACTTTCCGAAGTCGTGGGAGGCGAGATCGATCCCGACACGCGCGTGAACTCCGCCCGACTCATCGAGTTCCTCACGCGGACCTTGACGGTGGCTCAGGAAAAACTGAAGGGGGCCGATCAGCGATTTCGAGAAGTGAGGGAGGAATGCACCAAGGTCACTCAAAGCGTGGAGGCGTTTCTCCACTTGCGCAGTCAACAGCGGATCGAACACCGCGATGAAACCAATCGCCAACAGCAAATCGAACTGGATGAAGTTGTGATGCGGCGCTGGTCGGGGAATGGCCTCGACGAACTGGCGTTGCCAATCGGAAGTGACCCGTAGCACGGACGTGGAAGCTATTGCCCCGTCAGGTCTTAATTTTGGGGTAGCCGAACTCGTAAGAGTTCTGCGTTTTCTGAAGTCTCACGACTTCAGCTACCCCCAAATTAAGAATGGACC
>JAYTQJ010000547.1:0-7821 GCA_043746775.1 Schlesneria sp. | reverse complement strand
ACCATTTAGCGCGTGGCGTGATTGTCCTACGCCCTCCCTTTTTCAACAGGCTGTTAGACCTCGCGCGGTCCCTGATGAAACCACTGAGCGGGACGGCGTAAGCCCCCTGTTTTTTAAAACGGGCTTACGCCCAAGAGTCAGGGGGCTTACGCCGCCCCGCTCAGAAACGTCTCACTCACTCACCGCCGCGCGAGGGGAGAGGCGAACCACTACGACTGCGGGGCGAGTGACATCGTGCTGCGGGGCTGTCCCATGTGTTCGAGACACGTGGCGATGAGTTGGTCTTTTTGAATCGGTTTGGTTGCAAAACCATCGAAGCCCGAATCGAGGCAGCGTTGGCGATCCTCGTCCGTGGCGTGTGCCGTCAAGGCGATGATGCGCCCCTGATAGCCAGCTTCCCGCAGAGCGGAGGTGGCGGCGTAACCGTCCATCTCGGGCATGGAAATGTCCATCAGAATCAAGTCGTACTCGCGACCTGTCCGCTTAGCCACGAGTGCGTTCTCAACAGCGAACCGACCGTTATCGACAACCTCCACACTCGCCCCGTTTTTCTGAAGCAGGAACGAGATCAGCTTTTGATTCGCGGGAACGTCCTCGGCCAGCAAGATTCGTCCGCTGAGCTTGGATGCGGAAGGGGGCGGTGTGACGACGACAGCAGGAACAGCAACCGCCTGTGCGACCGGTTCCGGCTCCGTGAGCAGCTTTGAGTGCGAATCGAGTTCAACGGCGATGAAGAAGGTGAACGCGCTGCCGATTCCCACCTGACTCTCAACCTGAATGTCTCCGCCCAACAGGCGTGCCAAGCGTTGCGAGATCGACAATCCCAAGCCCGTTCCACCGTAACGGCGCGACATCGAAGCATCCGCTTGAGAGAACGGTGTGAAGAGCCGTTCCATCTGATCGGAGTGGATGCCGATCCCGGTGTCGGCCACCGAGAATCGAAGCTGTCTCGCTTCCAAGTCGTACATCAAAGTGAGCGTGACTCTGCCCAGTTCGGTGAACTTGATCGCGTTTCCCACAAGGTTGACCAGCACTTGGCGGACTCGCAGCAGATCGGTCGTGATCTTGTCGGGAATGGGGTAGATCACTTCGCAACGCAGCGTGAGACCCTTCTCTCCGGCACGCAGGTTCATGAGTCGCAGGACATCCCGAGCCACATCAAGGGGAGAGACCTCAAGTTTTTCGAGCGTCATGTAACCGGCGTCGATCTTCGACAGACTGAGGATGTCGTCGATCAACTCTTGGAGGTGTCGCCCGTTGCTGCGAATGATCTCCAGCGTTTCCAGTCCGCTGAGCTGCGCCCGCGCCAAATCGCCCTCGTCCGACAACAGATCGGCGTAGCCCAGAATCGCCGTGAGCGGGGTCCGCAATTCGTGACTCATGTTGGCGAGGAACTGGCTCTTGACCCGCGCTGCCGCCTCGGCGTCGTCTTTCGCCTTTGCAAGCTCTTCCTCGGCCCGCTTGCGCAGCGTGATGTCGGCATACGTGCCGATCATGCGGAGCGGCTCGCCGGTGGCTGTGCGGCTGACGATCATGCCTCGATCGAGAATCCACTTCTCGACGCCATCGCTACACTGGACACGGTGTTCGTTGGAATACGTGGCCCCTTGGCCATCGAAAAAGGCTTGCAGGTCGCTCATCACGCGCGGCAGATCGTCCGGATGAATGTGACCTTTCCATTCGTCAATCGTGTGCGCGCTGGCGTTCTCGGGAAGTCCCACAATTTCCATGAACCGCTTCGAGAACACGACCTCACCGGTCTGAATGTTCCAATCGCGGACTCCGTCACCCGCTCCTTCGAGGGCGAACTTCCAACGCTCTTCACTCGTGCGCAGGGCATCTTCCACCCGCTTGCGCTCGATGGCGATCCCGGCCAAGTTGGCGGCCGTTTCAATCAGTCGGATTTCCGATTCCGTCGGTGCGCCAGGCTCCGTTGCGTAGAGGGCGAACGTCCCCAGCACTTTGCCAGAATCACCGCGAATAGGCTCGGACCAGCACGCGGCCAGCCCGGCACGAGCCGCCAGTTCCTTGTAAGCCGCCCAGTACGGATGCGTCTGGATGTCCTCGACAATGACGCGCTCTCCCGTGAAGGCCACCGTTCCGCACGAGCCGACTCCCAATCCGATTTCGACGCCATTGATCGCCTCACTGTAAAAGTGAGGCAGCTTGGGGGCGGCAGCGGTGAACAGGTGCCGTGCCGACTTGTCGAGCAACAGGATGGAACACCTGCGGAAGGGAAGTTCTTCATCAACTCCGTTGGCGAGAGCATTGAGGATTTCTGGCAACGGTTCGCCGGTTGTCAGCAATTCCAGCACGTACTTGCGAATGCGTTCGCGATTCTCAGCCAGCTTGCGTTCGGTAATGTCGGTCGAGATGCCGCACACGGCATACGCCGTCCCCTTCGCGTCCCGCATTGGGAATCGCACGGAAAGATAAGTGTGATCTCTCCCCGCGTATGGCACGACCTCTTCGGATTGCTCCTGCCGATTGTTTCGCAACACGCGCTGATCGCGGCGGTGAAACCTGTCGGCGATCTCGTCCGTGAAGAGGTCGAAGTCCATCTTGCCGACCGCTTCTTGCTGACTCTGATGAAACACGCGCGCGAACTGTCCGTTGGTCAGGCGATACCGACCGTCCAGATCCTTCACGTAAATCACGGCGGGAGTGTTGTCGAGAATCGCCTGAAGCTGATCCTCGCTGGCCCGCAACGCCTCGACCGCTTGTCGCGTCGCCGTCACATCGCTGATCGAACCGGCCATGCGAATGGCCTCGCCGTTCTCGTTCCAGACGGCCTGTCCGCGTTCCAAGTACCACCGGTACTCACCGCTCTTGGTTCGTAGGCGATGCTCGATGTGGTACGCGACCCGGTCTTTCAAATGCCGTTCCATGGCCTCCCAGGTGGCCTCGAAGTCATCCGGATGGAGGACATCCGCCATAGCTGACAGCCAGACTCCAAACTCTTCGTTGCCATAACCGAGCAACTCTTTGAAGCGGGGCGAGTAGAAGACATGGTCGGTTTTCAGATCCCAGTCCCAGATGCCGTCATTGGTGCCGCAGAGAGCGAGCTTGAAACGCTCTTCACTGATTCGCAGTGACTCTTCGGCGGCCGTGGCCCGCGCCGCTTCCGCATTCGCCGCCGCCCATTCCTCGCGCAGGCGACCGGTCACGCGGCCGAAGTCACCAATCATGCGACCCAGCTCGTCCTGCGCTTCGATCGGCGTTACATCGTGGCCGCGCCAGTCGTTGGCGAGAACCAGATCGGTCACCTCGCGCATCCGATCCACTGTCCGAATGACCGCCAGACAAAAGCCGATTCCTAGGTAGACGGCCAGCGCAACTGGCAGCAACGTGAAGCACAACAGCAGGTCACGATGAAACGCCGCCGCTGTGGACCGCTCACCCACCACACGGTCGAACGCATCCATACATTCGGTCAGCAGCAAGAACGTGTCACGGACTGCGGTCTGGTTCAGTTGTTCAAGCTCGGCGAATGTGGGCGCGTCCTCCGTGCCACGCATTGCGGTGCGCATGGCCCGTTCAGAGGCGGTGAGTGACGCGCGACATTTGGCCAACGGTTGCTGGAGCTGCTTGGCCAGCCCCGATTCGGCCTGCACGGTCGAGAACAAGCCCTCGCGAATTTGCTCCAGCAACAACCGAGTGTTGAACAGTGACTCGGTGACTTCGATCTCGAATTGCGGCTTGGAATCCACGCGCGTGTTTCGTGAATCAAACAACTCGCCCAGCCGTTCCTCGGCCTGGATGAGTCCCGGCAACAGCCGCGTCGAAGCCGTGGCCAGATTCTGACTGTCCAAGCGAGTATCTGATGTCAGCCGGGAGACATCCGCGATTTGCCGGAAGATCGTGAACAAGTCCTCGATCAATTCGGACAACACCGAGGAACTGTTCAATCCACCACCGCGTTCCAGCGGCAACTCTCTCAACGTCCGAAGCTTGGACTGAAACAATTCCCAACGCGCGGACGATGCCAGCACGCGACGGGTCGGCTCATCGGCATCAGCG
Source organism: Schlesneria sp. (assembly GCA_043746775.1). Lineage (GTDB taxonomy): Bacteria > Planctomycetota > Planctomycetia > Planctomycetales > Planctomycetaceae > Schlesneria. Next base: position 3,801 of record JAYTQJ010000547.1, on the reverse strand, counting down.
ACGGCCTGCAGATGCAGGTCCAATCCATCACGCACCAGATTGGCCACCTCTTTCAACCCGGCAACATCACCGTCTGGTAGCCGCAACACCGTCCGCCGATGGTCACACAACGTGCGCCAAATCGGCACCATCACCCGCAAGGCACGGCTACCCGCTTGAGCGATTTGTGAGACATCCGCCTTTTCGGTCAACGTCGAAATATAAAGGGCCGTGACCAGAAACAACGGCAGCGCAAACAATGTCCCCGCCACCGCAAATTTTTGCGGGTACGACAGGCGGTTCATGAGCCAAACCGCCGGATCAAACGGGCTGCGCAAGCCGATCTTCACACGATGCTCCCGAATGAACGGCACTTATCAACCTGTTGAAAAACCCGTAGCACAGGCGGCTATGGCCGCGCGGAATTCGTTGCACGTCCCGCTGAGTGCCGAACGGATTTCGGAACAGCTTTGATGCGTCCGCCAAAAGTAGCCTTCCTCGCTCCGCGTGAAGCGAGCCGAACGCGGAATAACGCTGTTTCCCGCGTCTCCGGGTCGCTGGTGACTCGGCTCACTTCACGCGGAGCGAGGAAGGCGACTTTGGGCGGAAACGTCAACGAAAAGAACGAAGGGCGCAGTGATCCGTCGGAATCAGGCGGCATTGCCGAAGTGGCATGGATGATGGACCTTTGCTCCCTTCGTTTCCTGCTGTTCAAAATAGGGTTGCGGCTCAAAGCCGCGCTGGGTTCTCCAGCATCAGCGCCACACAAAACATAAACAACGCCGCTTTGAGATAGCCCAGCGTGTTCACCTCGCACCGCAACGCCATCGTCAACTCATCAGGGCCATTGCCTTGTTGGGTCTGCTTAAACTGTAGGGTGGGACCAGCGGCGTTTCGCCGCGCCAGCCCACCATGATTTCTCGACGTTTCCAGATGGTGGGCCGGCGCTCGAAGCGAGCTGGTCCCACCCTACATTGAAAAAGGCGATGGCCCTGTCAACTCATGAAACACGATTTCGATCGTCCAGCGTTCCTTGTACAGTTCGGCCACTTTCATGGCCGACGCTTCACGCTCTGTCAGGTTCGTGAGTACATGCAGTTCCGTGCCTCCGTCCCGAGTTGGCTGGTTCAAGTGGAACGTGATTCGTCGCACCGTTCGTTCGCAACCGTCTTGCGGCAGTTTCAACTCTTGTTAGTAGGCCTTTTCGCCGCGCGGCGTCTGGCCGACTCGGCAATGATTTGGCTGGCTTCGCGAAAGCTGTCGCGGACCAGCGGCTGTCAGACATGAGGCTCGACCTTTGGCGGTTTCGGGGTGGTTTGGCCCATGTTCGTTTAACCGCCAGCCAGAGGCGGTTAAACGAGGAGACGATTTCGTGCCGATTCTTGACGTTTCCGGAACGCCGGAAGAGCCACCGCGAATTGAGCAACATCCTTGTCGCCTCCTCGATCAGTGGAACTTCCGGCCTCGCGTTTCACCCACCTCGGAAGCCCAAGTGGTCCACCAACTTTATCTTGAGGGGTTGACCTCGTTTCACCGCGTGGGCAACGCAACCGAACAACTTAGGATCGGCGCAGCAATCACTGTCGCATCGTGGCGGATGCTGCCAGCATCCGAACCGACGCTGGCAGCGTCGGCCACGACAGTGACTGCTGCGCCGATCCTTAAAATTGGCCGACCACTGGGCTGGCATAGCATCGCTCCGTTGGGGCTGAAATCCTGAACCGCGCAACTTCAAAACTCGCAAGCCAGGGCTTCAGCGACATCGAATGCCTCGCTTGAGCGTCGGGCTAGTACTTCGTGCCAGTCGGGGTCAGGTGGTCCAATCGCATCCAATAAGCAATTCGCCATGAACACCGAACCCGACTTCTCTGAACTGTCCGCCGAGGCGCAGGGCCGCGTCGATGGCGTGTGCGATGCGCTGGAAGCGGCTTGGCAGCAGGTGATAACTCGCGCCGAAACAGGTGACGGGGCCTCTGCGGATTGGCCGGAGATCGACTCGTTCGTGGAAAACTTCTCGGGCCACGAGCGAGTGGCAGCACTACGCGAGCTGGTGCCGATTGATGTCTCGTATCGCCGACAGTGCGGCGCGCCGGTCGCGATCAGGGACTACGCGCGGTTCACAGAACTCGACTCGGAATGGCTGGCCGGCATCGTGTTGAATCCCGGTGGCGCGACGCGGCGTCTACCTGTTCCGAGCAGCGCGCCCTCACAGCCCGCTTCCAAACCGAAGCTGCCGCCGCCGACGTGGGCGGTGTTTGTCGAGCGGCTGGTGAAGAGCGGTGTCCTCGACCGACAGACGTTGGATCGCGAAATCACGTCGGTTCCGCAGGGCGATTCCACGGCGATCACGCTCGGCGAGCAATTGGTCTCGCGCGGGCTGCTCACGCCGTTTCAGTTGGACAGCTTGCTGCGGACGGCCAAGCCGGGCTTGGTACTCGGCGAGTACGTCATTCTCAGCCCACTGGGTCGAGGCGGCATGGGGGCCGTCTACAAGGCGCGGCATCGGCGCATGGACCGACTCGTGGCGCTGAAGGTTCTGCCGTCGTCGGCCGCGCACGACCCACATGCAGCCAGCCGGTTCAGCCGTGAGATTCGCGCGGTCTCGCGACTGTCGCACCCGAACATCGTGGCGGCTCACGACGCGGGCGAGGACTCCGGCGTCGCGTATCTTGTGATGGAGTGCATCGACGGGACAGACCTCTCGTCGTGCGTGCGGACTCACGGGCCGTTCAGTATGGCTCACGCGGTCGAGTGTGTTGTTCAAGCCGCCGAAGGATTGGAATACGCGCACCGACAAGGAGTCATCCACCGCGACATCAAGCCGTCGAATCTGATCCTGTGCCATCCTCTGGCAGAAGCAGGCAACGCAACAGGTGAGCCGGGCGGCAATGAGTCATCTGAGCGGGGCGGCGTTAGCCCCCTGATTCTTGGTCGTAAGCCCGGTTTGGAAGAACCGGGGGGCTTACGCCGCCCCGCTCAGATGTCTCACACTTTGTGCCATGTGAGTGATAGCTCGGATGATGCCACTCAATCACAACAACACCGGGAATCCGCCCTGCCTGACAACTCACCTCACGTCCTCGCGCCGTCGGCATTGCGAATCAAAGTCCTCGATCTCGGGCTGGCTCGGTTCAACGCCGATGCGGTGACGCCACAGGAAGGCTCCGCGTTGACTCGCACCGGTGTGATGTTTGGCACGCCCGAATACATGTCGCCCGAGCAAGCGGTCAGCGCGAGTTCCGCAGACGCACGCTCCGACATCTATAGCCTTGGCTGCACGCTGTACTTCCTGTTGACCGGTCGCACCGTCGTCTCGGGCCAGAGCTTTCTGGAGACGGTGATGGCTCACCAGCTTCAGGCGCTGCCGTCGTTGGCGGCCTCGCGCGATGATGTTCCCGTCGAGTTGGAGCAGGTCTTTCGACGCATGACCGCGCGACTGGCCGAACAACGGTTCGCCTCAATGCGCGAGGTGTCCGACGCGCTGCGTGCGATCCCCGCCGACCGTCTCTCGCGCGTGCCGGGTGCCGTGAAGCCCACGAGCAACGCGACGACAACTCCCGCACACTCAGCGACTGCGAGCCACGCGACCTCGACCGATTGGCTGGCTCCGCTGGAGGCGGTCGATCCAGGTGGAGCGGCCACTGTGCTCTTCACGTATCTCGACGCGACCGCAACGAATTTCCAACGTCGCTCGACTTCATCACGCCTCATCGCGTGGGCGAAGTCAAACCGGTCGATCTCCATCACGCTGGCCATTTTTCTCGGCTGTTTGATTATCGCGGGATCATCGCGGATGCGATCCAGCGGTGTGGCTGGAGTCGG
>JAYTQJ010000546.1:0-7829 GCA_043746775.1 Schlesneria sp. | reverse complement strand
TCACCGACGCCGATATTCAGCCGCTCGTCAAACTCGTCGAAACGAAACTGGCTGAGCCACGTTCGTTCGAGCAAGCGATCCGAGTCGGGCTTAACGCGATTCTGGTGTCACCCGACTTCCTGTTTCTCCGCGAAGAGCCGGGCCAACTCGATGACTTCGCGCTCGCCAGCCGCCTGTCGTATTTTCTCTGGAGCACGATGCCGGATGAGGAACTCTTTTCGGTGTGCGCCGTGGCGGACGCTGCCAGCGTCCGGACCGACGCTAGCAGCGTCGGCCACGAGAAAAGTCAGCCGGCTCTCTCAGCCCCGACATCACTCCACCAACAAGTCGAACGCCTGCTCAAGCATCCCAACGCCGAGCAATTCACCATCAACTTCGTCGGCCAATGGCTCGGCTTACGCGACATCGACTTCACCGAGCCGAGTCATCAACTGCACCCTGAATACGACGACATGCTCAAGGTTTCGATGGTTCGCGAAACGGAACTGTTCTTCGCCGAAGTTCTGAAGAACGACTTGAGCCTCACGAATTTCATCGCGTCTGACTTCACAATGCTCAACGCGAGATTGGCCAAGCATTACGGCATCCCCAGCGTGGATGGCTTCGCGTTTCGCAAGACACCGTTGCCACCAGAAAGTCATCGCGGCGGAGTCCTCACGATGGCCAGCGTGTTGAAGGTCACTGCCAACGGCACGAGCACTTCGCCCGTCATGCGCGGAGCGTGGGTGCTCGACCGCATCCTCGGCCAGCCGCCAGAACCGCCTCCCGAAAACGTCGCCGCACTCGAACCCGACATTCGTGGAGCGACCACGATTCGCGAACAACTTGCCAAGCACCGTCAGATCGAATCATGCGCGAGTTGCCACATTGATATCGACCCTCCCGGTTTCGCCCTCGAAAACTTCGACGTCATCGGCGGCTGGCGAGACAACTACCGCACGACCTCTTGGGCACGGCACGTCCAAGAGGTCGTCATCGACGGTCGCAAGCTGCCGTACTATCACGGCCTGAAGGTCGAACCCGCCGACGTCCTCCCCGACGGCCGCCGCTTCGCCAACATCGACGAGTTCAAGCAACTCCTCCTCGCCGACAAAGACCAACTCGCCCGCGCACTGACGGCCAAGTTGCTGATCTACGCCACCGGTGCCGCCCCATCATCCACCGACGAACCGCAGATCAAAGCCATCGTCGCCAAAGTCCGTGAAAAGAACTACGGCCTCCGTTCGCTCATCCACGAGATCGTGGCGAGTGAGCTGTTCCGGACAAAGTGAACCCAAATTGGGTACGATCGAACCCAAATCAGATACGGAGTTTTCCATGACGCTCACTCGACGAACCTTCCTCCGCGCCACTGGTGTGACGTTGGCGTTGCCGATGTTGGATGCTTTGTTGCCGCGAGTGCGGGCTGGTGAGAAAGCTCCGCCGACGCCGCGTCGCATGGTCAGCATCTGCACGCCGCTGGGGGTGCATCCGGAGTTTTTCTTTCCGGAGAAGGCGGGGAAGGATTATGAGCTGACTCCGTATTTGGAGCCGCTCAAGGAATTCCGGAATGACTTCACGGTGATCTCTGGACTGGCGCATCCCGATGTGGGTTCGAGTCATGATTCGATCTTCAGCTTTTTGACCGGTGCGCCGCATCCGGAAGTTCGAGCCGGTTTTCGCAACAGCATCTCGGTTGATCAATTCGCGGCCGAGAAAATTGGCGGACTGACTCGCGTGCCGAGCTTGTCGTTGTCGGCAGAAGGATTTGGATTGTCGTGGACTCAGAGCGGAGCGCTCGTGCCGTCGGACCTTTATCCGGCGGCGGTGTTTGCTCGGCTGTTTCTGGAAGGGCGGCCTGATGAAGTGCAGGCTCAGGCCAGACGGCTGCGCGACGGGCAGAGTATTCTCGATACGGTGCGCGAGCAGGCGAAGACCTTGTCGCCAAAGCTCGGCACGCGCGATCGGGAGAAAGTTGATGAGTACTTCACCAGCGTCCGCGAACTCGAACGGCGGATGGTCACGGCGGAAGAGTGGTCGAAGAAACCCAAGCCGAAGGTCGATGCCAAACAACCGCAGAACAACATGAACTCGGCGGACTTGATCGGTAAGACGCGGTTACTGTTTGATCTGACGCACCTCGCGCTGCAAACCGATTCAACGCGGCTGGTCAGCATGTTGTTGTTGGGAACCAGCCTCGTGCCGCCGATCGCGGGCGTGTCACTGGGCCATCACGACTTGTCACATCACGGGCAAGACCCGACCAAGATCGAGCAACTCAAGAAGGTCGAACTCGAAAAGATGAAGACCGTGCATGAGTTCTTGACCAAGCTCAAACAGACCGAAGAGCAAGGTGAATCTCTGCTCGACCGAACGATGGTCTTCTTCAGCAGTAACCTCGGTAACGCAGGTACGCACTCGACCAGAAACCTGCCGATCCTGTTTACGGGCGGTGGTTTCAAGCATGGCCAGCATCTGGCGTTTGATCCAAAGAACGGGCCGCCGCTGAGCAATCTTTACGTCAGCATGTTGCAACGACTCGGCATCGAGACCGACAAGTTCGCGTCGAGCACGGGAACGTTGACCGGACTGAACCCGATCGGCTGAAGACGTTTTTCTCGTGGCGACGAGCTTCCAGCTTGTCGGGGGGAAGCTTGTGGCTACGGGCGGGGGTCATCCTTCGAACGAGCCTTTGATGACGCCACCGGCTTGGAACTGGGCGTAGTTCTCGGCGAACAAGCCTGCGAGCTTTTTCGCGGCGGCATCGTAGGCGACGGGGTTGGGCCAGGTTTGACGGGGGTTGAGGATTTCGGCGGGGACGTTGGGGCAACTCGTGACGATGTGCAGACCGAAGATCGGATCGGTGACGGTCGGTGTGTCGTTGAGTTGGCCGGCGTGAATCGCGTCGATGATCGCTCGCGTGAAGGCGAGCTTCATGCGCGAACCGACTCCATACGGCCCGCCGCTCCAGCCGGTGTTGACGAGCCAGACGTTCGCGTGGTGAGTCCGAATTCGATCGGCCAACAGGTCCGCGTATTTCTGGGGATGCCACACGAGGAACGGGCCGCCGAAGCAAGGCGAGAACGTCACTTGCGGCTCCTTCACGCCGACTTCGGTCCCCGCCACCTTTGCCGTGTAGCCGTTGATGAAGTGGTACATCGCCTGTTCCGGAGTCAGCCGACTCACGGGAGGGAGCACTCCGAAAGCATCGCACGTCAGAAAGATCACATCGGTCGGATGCCCGGCCACGCAGGGGATTCGCGCGTTCGTGACATACTCGATCGGATACGCGCCACGCGTGTTTTGCGTGATGGTCGTGTTGTCGAAATCAACGTGGTGATTCCCGTCGTCGTAGACCACGTTTTCGAGCACCGCACCGAAACGCAGCGCTTGAAATATCTCCGGCTCGGATTCGCGTGAGAGATAAATGGCCTTCGCGTAGCAACCTCCCTCAATGTTGAAGACGCCGTCGTCGGACCAGCCGTGTTCGTCGTCGCCGATGAGCGATCGCTTCGGATCGGCGGAGAGAGTCGTCTTACCGGTTCCCGACAAGCCGAAAAGAATCGACGAGCGGCCGGTCTCGCGATCCGCCGTCGCCGAGCAGTGCATCGACAGCACGCCGCGCTTCGGCATCAGATAATTCATGATCGTGAAGATCCCCTTCTTCATCTCGCCGGCGTACTCGGTGCCGAGGATCACGACCTCACCGTTCTCGAAGCTGACATCAACACTGGTGGTCGAGGTCATTCCGGTCGTGAAGCGATTTGCCGGAAAGCGGCCGGCGTTGTAGACCACGAAGTCCGGCTCACCGAAGTTCGCGAGCTGCTCGTCGGTCGGGCGAATCAACATCTGGTGCATGAACAGCGCGTGATAAGGGCGCGAGCAGATGATGCGAACTTTGATTTGATGCTGTGTGTCCCAGCCGGCAAACGCATCGACGACATACAGCCGATCGCGCGTGTTGAGATAGTCCTTCGCGCGTTCGCGATTGATCGCGAAGGTCACTTCATCGAGCGGAAAATTCACCGGCCCCCACCAGATGTCGTCGGCGGAAGCGGCGTTCTTCACCAACCGCTTGTCCTGCGGCGAGCGACCGGTCTTATCGCCGGAGTACGCGATCAAGGCTCCCGTATCGGAGATCGTTGTCCCCGGCTCGTAGCGAATCGCTTCCTCGTACAACTTCGAAGGAGCCGCGTTTCGCAAAACGGTTTTGACGGACAGGCCATGTGTGGAAAGATCGAACGAATCCATTGAGAAACCCTCACCAAGAATGACACAAAAGCAAACGTCAGGGGTCAAATTACAGCGCTTGGCTCCACAGCTTGCTGTCCTTCAGCATGATTTGTCGCAGCAGTGGGAGTGGCGGTGCGCCGTGACGCAGCATCTCGTCGTGGAAGCGTTGTAGCGAGTAAGCGGGTCCTTCTTGCTGCTGCCAGTCGCGGCGGAGTTTGAGGATCATCAGTTTGCCGAGCGTGTAATGCAGATAGCCGGGATCGTGCGTGCCACGAACCGCTTCTTGTCGAGCCGGTTGTTCTTGGTAGTAGCAGTTGTCTTGAAAGAATTTCGTCGCCTCATCGACGGTCATGTCGTCGCAGTGCATCTTGATCGACACGCACAAGCGGCACAGACGCAGCAACGCTTCGTCCGATTGAGCCAAGCGATACTTCGCAGTTCGCAAGCGATCGCCGGTTCCGGGAAAGCCTTCGTCGAGCAGCATTTGCTCGGTGTAATGCGCCCAGCCTTCGACGAATGCGTAGCTGTAAAACGCTTTCCGAATCTTGCTGGCCGATGACGCGTTGAGATGCAGGTGCTGCATGTAGTGGCCGGGATAGGCTTCATGAATGGAGACGACATCGGTCGTGTAAAAGTTGAACGCCGTCAACCATTCGTTCTTGGCGGTCGCAGTCCAAGTTGGTTCGACGGGAGTGACGTAATAAAAAGCTTCGGTCGAACCTTTCTCGAATGGGCCAGGTGAGTCCATCGACGCGAAGCTCGTCGCGCGGCGGAACGGCGGAGTTTCGGCAACCTTGCAGCGGACGTCCGAGGGCATCGACGCGATCTTACGATCGACCACGAACTGCCGGATCGCCTCCAAATTGCGAGCGGTATCCGGAATCAAACTCTCGGCGGTCGGATGATCTTCTTGAATGGCTTGAAAGACTTCGATCGGAGGCTTGGTCGGATTGATCTGCTTGGCCGTCTCGGCAAAGACTGCTTGCTCGCGACGGAGTTCTTTCATGCCAAACTCCAAGATCGCGTCGGGCGATTGCGTGACGAGTTCGAGATCATGCAGCATCTTCGCGTACTTTTCTTTGCCGAGCCCGAACCGATGATCGGCGTTCGGCAGCCGTTCGGTTTCGAGCCATTTGGCGTACTCGCGCAGCTCACGCACGGCGATCTTGTTGGCCTCGTTGAGTTCCGCGCGCAGCGTTTCGTCCTGCAAGTCTGCGATCGCCTTCGGAAGATCGTCCTGCAAAAAGTTCGCCGCTCCGTTCGTCACTTTGATGGAGGTCTCGACGATCGGGCGACCGAGCACCGGCTGCAAGTTTGCGCGCGCTGATGCCAGCAAGCGGGGGATTTGCTTCTCGACCGCGATGATGGATTTGACGCGATCGGCCAGCGGAGCGAAGTCACGAATTAAGTAGTTGTCGATCTGCACGGCCTGCGGATAGATGGTCGGCAAACGGTGGTAGATGTCGTGAGAGTCGAACTCGAAGACCGCTTTTCGCAAGCCCGCCAACAAGACTTGTCGATCCGCTTGCACCGCACGACTCAAGCTGTCAGCCGGGAGTTCGGTCAAACGTTTCTCAAACTGTGCGAGCCGACTTCGTTCGCGATTCAGAGACTCTTGGCTGTAGTCACTGAGCTTGCCATCGAACTCATGCAGCCCAAGTTCCAACGCAGTGTGCGGACGAAACGCGAAGTACCCCGCGAGGAAATCATCGGCAACCGCCTGAAACGCACGATCGCCAGGAGTTGTTGTCGCTGCGGAAGCGTCTGCTCCCAGCAAGGCCATGACAAGACAAAAAGTCGGCAACATGAATGAACCTCTTGAGTGATTGAATTCACGGCGGGATGCTAGCCGTCAAACAAGCAACCCCACCGAGCTTGGCTCGGTGGCTCGCGGGCTTTTGTACTACGGTGTTCATGATTTCGAGTGACAGCGTAGTGCATAAGCCCGATTCCACCGAGGCAAGCTCGGTGGGGTTGGTGGATATCACTTACGCGAGGGTAAGTCCGAGGCGGAAGTTTATTTTCAAATTCGGGGCGACTCATCGAGTCCAGGCAGTGATGATGAAGCAACCGACGACAATTATTCCTCACGTGCCGGTCGCTGCATCAGTGAGTCTGTTGCCGCTGCGGGGGACTTCCCTTCAAAGAGCACGGCGAAGACTTGGTGTGTGATCGGCATGTCGATCCCTTGTGCTCGCGCGAGGTTGTGGATGCTGCGAGCGGTGGTCACTCCTTCGGCGACGGCGGTCATGCTGGCGAGGATGTCGGTGATCGACTCCCCTTTGCCGAGCCGTTCGCCGACGCCGCGGTTGCGGCCATGTCGGCTGACGCAGGTGGTGATGAGATCGCCGAGTCCCGCGAGTCCGAAGAACGTTTTTTCGTCCGCGTGCAACGCGCGACCGAAGCGAGTCATTTCGGCAAGGCCGCGTGTGATCAAAGCGGACTTCGCGTTGTCGCCATAACCAAGCCCATCGCAGATTCCGGCAGCGATCGCGATGACGTTCTTTAATGCGCCGGCCAGTTCGACGCCGACGATGTCGCGATTGGTGTAGACTCGAAATCGTTCGGTGTTGAAGAGTTTTTGGGCGGTCTCGGCAAAGGCGATGTCAGCGCTCGCGATGACAACGCTGGCGGGCAATCGGCGAGCGGCTTCTTCGGCATGACACGGGCCGCCGAGCACGGCGACCGATCGCGGGCCGAGGACGCTGGCGATGATTTGCGAGGGACGTGCGAACGTCTCGTTCTCCAAACCTTTGATCGTGCTGATGACCGGGACGCCGGTCGGAAGCTGCTCGGCGATGTCGGTCAGTGCTTGTCGCAGGTAAGCAGTCGGGATCGCGGCGACGAGCACATCGGCATCTTTCACAGCAGTCGCAATGTCGGACGTGATGTCGATAGCGTCGGGAATTCTGACATCGGGCAGCAAGCGGCGATTGAAGCGGAGCGTGGCCATGTCGCGCGCGAAGTCAGAGTTTCTCGCCCAGATTGAAACGGTTTGGTCAGCGTGCTCGGCCAGCACAATCGCACAAGCCGTTGCCATACCGCCGCCGCCGAGAACAGTGATTTTCATAGTGGCTCGCTGTCGATGCGTTTGATTAAGAGGTCGCGGAACGAAGCGTGTTCCTGTTGTGTCGGACGCGCGAGTTGGAGGGATTCCACGGAATTTCGCAGCGACCGATGGCCAAGGGCAAAAATCTGCCCCTTGCTACGCGACGCCAATTTGCTCGACCGAGTTGCGTGACCTAGCTTCCATCGGTCGAACACTCAGGAGCATGCTAATGACCCAATTATTAGAGCAGAAGCAAGTCGGTTTCATGGATCGCCGAGGCGGAGGTGACGGTGACGGTCGCCCCGGTGGAGCACCGGATCGTCGCCAATTTCGGGACGGTCACACGTATTTGAATTCGGATGCTCAGGAATTGGCCGAAGCGATCGACCAATACAAACTGCTGCATCGCCGCCGGTTCATCACCTACGAAGAGCTGTATAACGTCATGGCCGGTTTGGGCTATCACAAGTAGCCGACGGTTGGACGTTGTAAGTAAACAAGCACGATGACCGATTTGGTGAGCCGGGCGGCGTCAGCCCCCGGACCAACCAGCCAGCGAGAATGTCCG
>JAYTQJ010000545.1:0-1521 GCA_043746775.1 Schlesneria sp. | reverse complement strand
GACTGAATCGTTCGAGCGGATTCAGGGGGCTTACGCCGCCCCGCTCCGAAATTAAAAACAGGACTCACGTCCGAATACAGCGACGTTTAGCCGTGTCGGGAACTCACGCCTTCGCCTTCTTCGCCGCGAGGCTCGCGTATTTTGGCAACTCGCCCACCAACGGAGCCGCGTAATCGAGGAACGCCTTCGTCACGCCGAAGCCGTCTTTGGTGATGAAGTTGTCGGGCATCGGGCGTTCGTGGTTTGCGACTTCGCTGAGTGAGATGGTGCCGAAGTCGATCGCGTATGGTTCGCTCGGCGTGTTGGTGCGCTGCATCGTCACCATGACTCCGCCATCTCCGCGCAGGGCCAGCTTCACCGCTTGTTTGCCGCAGGCGTAGGCTTCGGCGATGTCGAGTTTCGTCGTGCGATCAGCCGCGCACATCGGGAGCGATTCCGCGACTTGGAACTCGCCTCTCCACCCGAATTCGTTGGCGATCATCCGGTGCAGCAGCATCGCCGCACTCGTCCCGCCCATTGCACCGAACTCGACGTTGCCGAACTTGTCCTTCGTCTGTGAGGCACTCAGCGGCGAGCCATCTTCATTCGTCACGCCCTCGCCGCAAACGATGCTGACAAAACCATGCTTCTTGTATGCGGTGGCGACGGCCTGCAAGAACGCAGTCTGATTGAAACGGCGTTCAGGGAGCAGCAGGACGTGCGGGGCAGAGAGTTCACTCGTGCGGGCCAGTGCTGCCGCAGCCGGAAGCCAGCCAGCACTCCGTCCGATCGACTGGAAGATCACAAACTGATCGACCTTCTGCATGTCGCGAGCCAGCACACCCGCTTGAAGCACCGACATCGCCACGTACCGTGCGGCGCTCGGATAGCCGGGCGTGTGGTCTGTGCCGAACAGATCGTTATCAACGGTCTTCGGCACGCCGACGCCGACCATCTCGTGACCGTGGTCGCTGGCGTATTTGGTCACGCGATGAATCGTGTCCATCGTGTCGTTGCCACCCGCCATGAAGTAGTAGCGGATGTCGTACTTCTTCAATTGCTTGAGGACCGCCGGGAAATGCTCGTCCTTCAGCTTCAGCCGACTCGACCCAAGGGCACTCCCCGGCGTGGACCTCAACCCGCGCAACACGTCGGGCGATTCGCTCCCCAGATCGACGAGGTAATCGTTGAGTACCCCCTCAATCCCGAACCGCATCCCGAAGACGCGGCCGACACTCTTGGACTTCATCGCCGTCTCGACGACTCCCGCCAGAGACGCATTGATGACCGAAGTCGGCCCACCCGACTGCCCGACGAGAACATTGCCAGTTGCCATTCAACAAGACTTTCAAAGGAAGACGTTTTGACCACGGATCACACAGATGGGCACGGATAAAGAGGGAGAGTAGCTGAGGTCTTCTTGCCGGTCCCCTCGCCCCAGCTTTGCGGGGAGAGGGTTAGGGGCTGTGCATTTACTACGTCCGAGAGTCTTTCGTTTGCGAACGCTGTCCAGAATGAGTCACGTTTGGGGATTGCCTTCAA
>JAYTQJ010000544.1:0-3498 GCA_043746775.1 Schlesneria sp. | reverse complement strand
TGCGGCATGTGAATTGGAAGCTGTATGCTCGGACGAAGCGGCTGTATGTGAAGGAGTTCGATGCCGAGACCAACATGAATCTGCATCTGTTGGTCGATATCAGCGGGTCGATGGAGTGTGCGAATACGGGGCGGAGCAAGCTGTCGTATGCGACGACGCTGGCGGCGGCACTCGCTCATCTGGCACTCAAGCAGCATGACGCGGTCGGGATCACGTTGTTCGCGGATGAGGTCGTCGCGCATCTCGATCCGCGAGCCAAGCCGCATCAGTTGGATGAGATTCTGGCAATGATCTCGACGACGAAGTCTCGACCAAAATCGGATGCGTCGCGAGCCCTGCATCAGGCGGCCGAGCTGTGCAAGCATCGCGGGATGGTGGTCGTGCTGAGCGACTTCTTCGACGACATGGGGGCGATCACGCGCGGCTTCGACCAGCTTCGTTATCGGCAGCACGAGGTGCTCGCGTTTCAGGTGTGGGATCCGTGGGAGCGGCATCTGCCGCTCGACGGCAACATTTGCTTCAGCGACATGGAGACGCGGGAAGAGATCACGACTCACGCCGAAGGGGTCCGCGAAAAGTACCTCATCGCGATTGACGAATGGCGAGCGGAGCTGGCTCGCGAATGTTTGAACCGGGGAATCGACCGCATTGAGATGACGACCGACGACCCGCTCGACAAGGCGCTGCTGGACTACTTGGTTCACCGAACAAAAGTCTGACTCGAAAACTTCTCATGCCCAACTTTCTTCAAACTGCGTTCCTATCCGGACTGGCTGCGCTCGCGGTGCCGGTGCTGATTCACTTGTTCTTTCGTCTGAAGACGAAGCGGGTGGAGTTGGGGACGATTCGTTTTTTGCGGGCGGTGTTGGAGGAGAATGCTCGGCGAAGGAAGGTGATGCGGTGGTTGTTGCTCGCGCTGCGGATGCTGTTTGTGGCGCTGCTGGTCGGGCTGTTCGCGAGGCCGTACTTCACGGCGGCGGCGACCGGGAGCGACAAGGAGTTGCTGGTTATTTTGATTGACCAATCGGCGACGATGCAGCTCAAGGGCGAGAACGGGCGGCTGATCGATCAGGCGATTGCCGAGGCGAAGCGGCTGATTGAAACGGCGGGAACGCAGACTCGGTTCGAGGTCGCGTTCTTCGATCACGACGTGCATCCGCTGACGGATAAGAAGGAGAGCGGCGGCGCAAAAAGCGACGCAGTGCTGACGAAGTTGCAGGCACCGGCGGCTTCGTTCGGGGCGACCAATTTTGGTTCCGCGTTCGCCTGGGCACGCGACATCTGCGTGAAGGCACCAGCGGGCGTGAAGCAACTGCATCTCTTCACCGATATGCAGCGATCGGGACTCGACTGGACCGAGGTCGAACCGCTGCCGGTGGAAGTGAAGTCGCATCTGCATGATCTCGGCCGACCGGTCGTGAACAACGTCGCCGTGACCGAAGTCCGCACGCCGCGCTTGTGGGTGCGGCCCGGTGAATCGCCGACGATCCGCGCGTCGGTCCTGCATGGCGGGACGTTCGCGCTGGAGGAAGTGGTGATCGGGTTGGAGATCGGGCGGGTGGAACAGGGCGGCAGAAGTCAGAGGTCAGAGCGGCAGAAGTCAGAGGTCAGAGGTCAGAAATCTGCTGCTCTGACCTCTGAGGCTCTGTCCTCTGCCGCTCTGACTTCTTCCCGCACCGACTTCTCCAAGCTGGCCGAACGAATCACCAAACGAGAGAAGGTGAAGCTGGAACCGGGGGCGACAGTGACGCTCGACTTTGAGTTGCCCGCGCTGAGCGAAGGTTTGTGGCAAGGTCGCGTGACTGTGGAGTACGACGATGATTTGCCGTTCGACAATCAGAGATTCTTCGCGATCTCGGCCACGCCCGCGTATCGAGTCCTCGTTGTGACGGGTGCCGCCGATGGATCGTCGATCACGGGTGAGACCTATTTCCTCGACGCGGCATTGCGGCTGGCGAACGAAGGGGATTCGTATTCGGAGAGTCCGTTCGCTCCGACACTGGTGACTTATGCTGACGGAACGACTCTGCCGAAGTTGGCTGAGTTCGATGCGGTCGTGTTGGCGAATGTGGCGGAGGTTGCGAAGCCGGATGCGGATCAGTTGGCGTCGTTCGTCCGGAGCGGCGGCGGGCTGTTGGTCTTCACCGGCGAGCGTGTGTCGGCGACGAGTTGCTCGACGCTGGCCGACGCCGGGCTGACGGTCGGTGAGATCGGCGACATCAAAATCACGAACGATCTGCCGTGGCGAATGACTCAGTTCGACGGCAAGCATCCGATCTTCGAACCGCTGAGCGACCCGCAACATGGCGACCTGCGACGGCTGATCTTCGCCGCGTACACGAAGGTGACTCCGGCGGCGGACTCGACCGTGCTGGCTCAATTCAACACCGGCGATGCGGCGGTTGTCGAACGTCGTGTCGGTAACGGCACGATGCTTTGGGTGACGACCTCGTGCGGACGCGACTGGAGCGATTGGTGTCGCAGCCGCCTGTTCCTGCCGACCGTGCATCAGTTGCTCGGCTACGAAGTCGGCCTGACGACGGGCGGGCGAGTGCGCACGAGGCTGGTCGATGCGGAGAGAGGTCAGGGGGCAGAGGTCAGAAGTCAGAACGGCAGAGATCAGAAGTCAGAACAGCAGAGCGGCAGAGCAGCAGAGTCTGAGGCTCTGACCTCTGTGGTTCTGGCTTCTTCCCCTCTTCTTCCCGGCGTCGATCAGTTCGATCGTTTCGCCGAGATCGTGAACACAGCGCCGCGCGAATCGGACACGGATCGATGTTCTCGGCAAGAGTTCGAGGACCGCTTCGCCGTGAAGTTCGTCGAGGAAGACGGAGCATCCGTCGCGCAAACGGCCGGGTTGGGGAACATCGAGTTGCAGCAGGATGAACTCTGGCACTGGGTCGGCTGCGTGTTGTTGGCAGTGCTGTTGTTGGAAGGGTTCGTGGGAAATCGGACGACGGCGTGAGGTCTAAGCGATCGCCCAGGGTAGCCCGCAGGCGCGGGCAACCCTGGGCTATGTGACGAAACTCCTTCGGAGAAGAGGCCAGGCGGAACACGAAGTACCACAAATCAGTCGTGAACTTGGAACGACTGACTTTCAGATTTTGATCGGGATCAATCATGGGTACGATAATGAATCGCGAGACGGCGTTCCTCAACCGCTTTCGTTCGGTCTGGGCTCGCAAGCGGCGGGTCGAGTTGGGGCAGGTCGCGGTCACAACGCTGTTGTTGGCGTTGCTCGGTTTGGGACTGCTCGCCATTGCGGACTATTCGTTTGAGTTGGATCGCACGGCGCGAGCCGTCTCACTTGCAGTGATGCTCGGGGCGGTGGTGGTGTTCGCGGGGAACTCGTTGTGGCGGACGATGCGAAGGTGGAGTCAGCCGACGACGGCGGCGGAGATTGAGGCGGCGTTTCCTCAATTGGGGCAGTCGGTACGAACGACGGTGCAGTTCAGCACGATGCAGGCCGAGCAGGTGCAGTCGGAAGGGGTCGCGACAACG
>JAYTQJ010000543.1:0-3503 GCA_043746775.1 Schlesneria sp. | reverse complement strand
ACGGGCTTACGCCCAAGAACCAGGGGGCTTACGCCACCCCGCTCAGAAACCTCTCACTTTGGGCCGCGAGGAGTATCGTCCGCAGTCACCTCGCAACGCAGCGGCTCGCAGTGAGTTCGCTTCGACAACCGCCGGCTCAGCACGTTCCTCGTCGGTGTCCTCGAGCGATGTCTTCGCCTCGACCATCTTCTTTCAGCCGATTCCAGTGCGCTGGCTGTTGTTCTTCCTATTGGCAGGAATGACAGGCGTGTTCGCGATGGCGCGCGCCAACCGCGTTGGGATCGAAGAGGCTCTGATGGTCAGCGTCTTGGGTGGGATGTTCGTCTGCTTCTGGGGACTGCTCCTCGCGGCGCTGGTTCGCTTCGTCTGGGCCAACGTCTACAGGTCGCCTCAATCAACAGCGAGTTCCGCGGGGGATGACGTTCAATCGACGAATGGCACTCAAGGTGGTCGGACTCATCCGATCTGGCGTCTTCCCCCCGAGAGCCTCGCGATGCTGGCCGCCTTCGCGGTATTGCTGGTCGTGAACAACGTTCTGTTCGCGGTGATTGTCGCGATCGTCGTGTGGCGATTCGCCACGCACTACATCCGCCAAGGCGAACTTCAACCAGACACTCTGGTAGACGGCGACACAACGCGCAGGGACGGTGATGCCGGAGCCGCGCGTTCTTGGTTCGCCGCACGAGTGAACGCCGTTCTTCAATCGTCGGCCGCAGCCTTGGGACACTTGGGAAAATGGATCGGCCGCTTTTACGAGTTGGAATTGGCCGAACGCCGAAGGCTCGTGTTTGCCGCCGCATGGTTTTTCTTCGGTGGTGTCGATCTGGTAGGCGCGGTCTTGATGGGGACGGTCGCGCTCGGCGGTGGAAGCAAAGTCATCCTGACGATGCTGCTCGCCGTCGTCTGGCTCGCCATGAGTTTGTTCTCGTTCGCGGTGGCTCAGTGCATCGTCGCGCGTCAGAACTTTGACCACGTGCGAGGTGCATCGTTCCTCGGCTTGCTGCCGATCTCTCCGGGTTCCTTAGGGCGAATTCCGTTCAGCCTGCTGACAATGTGGTGGCTGCACGTCGCGACAGTGAAAGAATCCTTCGCAACGACTCCGTGGCCCGAGACCGATCTCGGCCGGTTGCTCGGCGGTCAATGGAGCCAATCCCTACGGCGGTGGATGGGAACGCTGGGGCGAATGGCGATGTGGTCGGTCCTCTGCTTCGTGCTGTTTCTGCTGACGCTTGCTCTGTATGTGATCCCGTTCGGACCGTCGGACTATCACGTCTACGATGCCTCGGCGCAGACCGTCATGTCGAAGGGGGATGGACCTCAATTCGGCTTCTCGATGATGACCACGGGAACTGGTCGCACTTACGGCCTGCTGCCGCCCAATCACGTTTATCTGCGTGACACGATCCTGCTGACAGCCAAGTCGGACCATCTCCTCACCATTCCGAACCGCTCGCAGTTGATACCCGGCTTCCAAATTCGACTGGGCTATCCCGCCACGACGAACAAAGGAGGCCAGTCGCGACCGTTCACCAAGGAACACTGCCAAGAGTTGTTCCAAGAAATCTCCGGCCATCCACATCCTCAACATGCCGAGAGCTTGTTTCAGACGATCCAGTGGATCAACGCGGCGCGGGACCAAGTTCCCACGGCGATGATGACTCCTACCGAACGATTTTCCTCCCGCCCGTCAATCTCGGTGGAGGACTGGATGAACCAACTCCGCCGGACGTTCCTGCACGCCGAGCCACTGTACGCCAATCGCCCACTCCCCGGATTCATCGCCGCCTCGACACTCCTCAACAAGGAACTGTTCGACGTTCGTCCCGGAGCCGAACAGCATGTCTCCAACTCCTGCATGACCACGCCGTGGTTACTCGCCACGCTGCTCATCGGCTTCCCGCTGCTGTGGCTGTTCGGCGTCTGGCGCATCGTGCGGCGGCGGCATGGGAGACGAGCAGTGAAGTCGGCAGAGGCGAGTTGATCGTGACTCTGGTTGCGTGTTCAGGGGTTTCAGTCCAGAGGGCTGCGTTGTCGTGGTGTCACTCGCGAACACCGCGTGAAGCGTTGAGCGAAAGTGTCGCCCCTCCAGGCAACGCCGCTAAGGATTTCGGATCTACAAAACAAGGCCCATCGAACGTAGCAGAAGTCGTAAGACTTCTGGCGAGCCGTCGAGTCGTCAGAAGTCTCACGAATTCTGCTACAGAAATCCTTAACGGCGTTGCCCTCCGGGGCTGTAAGTTTTTCGTAGAACAGGCGGCTCGCCTGTTTGTTTTCTCGGAGGAACAGGCAGGCGAGCCGCCTACCCTACGAAAAACTCACACGCCCTCCGATCTAAACGACCAGACTCAGCGCGCCTTCGCCCAGTGAATCTGAGAAACGTTGACTGGGCAAGGACGGTGACTCGACGCGGAGCGTTTACGATCCTCAAAACAGCGTGTAGATGAACGGGGCCAGCACGGAACCCTGCACGAAGAAGAGGAGCAGGCCCAAGCCCAGCAGCACGATCAGGATCGGCAGCATCAGGTAATGGCCGCGTTCATAGAAGAAACCGAGTGTCGCGAGCAGCAGCCTCGGCAATGAGCGACGATCGGAACGCGCGCCGTTGTGAGTCGGAACGAGACTCGTCGGCGAGCCATCCACAGACGCAACGGTTGATGACAAAACGCTGTCTCGCTGCGGGAGTGTCTCCCAACCGAGTGCTTCCGTGGGTGGCGAGCCGGTCCAAGCGTGAAAGGGGTGCGTCCCCTTGCGCCGGCGAAGCAGTCCACCGACGGGGACGATCAGCGTGAAATAGACGATCGTCAGCACGACAGTCATCACGATGCGCCCCTGCCAATGCGCGAGTGTCATCCACCAACGGCACGGCTGTTCGAGCGATTCGGGAAGGGATGTCCCCAGCACGATCAAGAGTGATCCTGTGAGCAACAGCGTCACCCACAGGACATCGAGCGAACTGACGACGCACAGCCAGCAGAACCCTCCCGTGAGCACGAACACCCAGCCAACCGCCAACCCAAACTGAGCCAACTGCTCGACGCGCGCGAGCTGCCGCCGTTCAGCCAAGGCGTGCGCGTATTGGTGCGGTGTGGGAGGGGAGATGATTGGTCGGGAACTCATTTCAGAACCTGTTTTGCCTCGAAGAATCAGCCCTCAAACCAGCGACCTAACGGACTTGCCCCGGTGGTCTCAACGCAACTCGTCAAGTCTGCAAAAGTAGCCGTCATCGCTCCGCGTGACGAGCCTGAC
Organism: Schlesneria sp.; assembly: GCA_043746775.1. GTDB lineage: Bacteria > Planctomycetota > Planctomycetia > Planctomycetales > Planctomycetaceae > Schlesneria. The sequence continues at coordinate 257 of JAYTQJ010000543.1, read as the reverse complement.
GAGTTCGGCTGTACTGACTCAGACACTCGTCCGCAAAAGGCTCATCACGCGGTGCGATGATGGCTACTTTGTGTCGATACCACCTGACTTGTCCCGGTTGCTCCTGTGCTTCGGCAGAGAAGATACCGGAGCATCTCGAATTGCAAGTCGGCAATCGCGATCAGGGCCATCGGCTTGTTGAAACGGGGTGATGGGGTGCCACGGTCACGGAGCTTCGACGTGGCCGTGTTGACGATGTGAAGGCTGTTTCTCAATCA
>JAYTQJ010000542.1:0-1526 GCA_043746775.1 Schlesneria sp. | reverse complement strand
GCTCAACAAACGAAAAAAGCTCCGCACTTTGCGGAGCTCGGTGAGCGTGATGGAAGTGGCCAGGGCCGGGATCGAACCGGCGACACCAGGATTTTCAGTCCTGTGCTCTACCAACTGAGCTACCTGGCCAGCTTGTGTCCCATCGAAGATGGACCACGAGCGGGGCGGGAGGATGACGGATGGTTCGAGACCTGTCAAGGTTCGCGTCGGCGTTGGCGCGAGGCTGTTTCAAGGGTTTGTTTGCCCTCATCAAGCGTTGTGACAGGCTGGCGACATCGCCGGGAGATTGAGACACTGCCGCGCGACTCCTTGACTGGACTCGTGTACCAAACAGACTCTCACTTGCTGGTAGCCCTCCGATGACCGACCCCGATCCCGCCTCGCTGCGACGCGCCGTCATCCAACACTTGGAAGGCTTTCAACGCGCGGGGCTGACACACTGGAAACGGATCGCACCACTCGTCGTTGAGACACCGCCGCCGGTCGCGCCGAGTGCTTCCACGGCGGCGAGTTCTCACCACGCGGTGGCCAGTCCCGGTCCGTCTCTCCCGTCACACAGTCCATCCGCCCCATCACTGCCCTCAAGAGCCGAAGCCATGCCCGCTGCGCGTCCCAACAAATCTTCCACGGCATCCACCGGCGCGGTGGCTTCAACGCCCATGTCCTCCGCGTGTGCGACGTTTCAACCACTGAACCTGCCGCGCGACGAGCGCGTCGCGCAACTGAGCGTGTTGTCCGAACGAGTGGCAGCGTGTGTGAAGTGCCAGGAATTGGCGAGCACTCGCAAACAGACCGTGTTCGGCGTGGGGAACCCCGAAGCCAAGATCCTGTTCATCGGAGAAGCTCCCGGTGCGGACGAGGACGCTCAGGGCGAGCCATTCGTGGGTCGAGCCGGTCAATTGATGAACGACATCATCACCGCTTGCCGCTTGAAGCGCGAGGACATCTACATCTGCAACGTCCTCCGCTGCCGACCGCCCGGCAATCGGCTGCCGTCCCCCGAGGAAGCGGGCAACTGCCGCGAGTACCTCGACGGCCAGATCGCCCTCGTCAATCCCGAGTACATCGTCTGCTGGGGCACAACGGCCGCGAAGAATCTACTGGCGTCCGAAGAGACCATCGGCAAGCTGCGCAGCCGGTTTTTCGAGTACGGCCGCGCGAAGGTCCTCTGCACCTATCACCCGTCGTATCTGTTGCGGAACCCCGCTGCCAAGAAGGACGTGTGGGAAGACATGAAACTGCTGTTCAGCGACATGGGAATCGACCTGACCGCGAAGTCGTGAGGTGCCACACCCGCTCGCAGCGTCAGCGAAGGCGATCTCACGCGGGATCCCCCAACATCCTCGCTCACGCTTTTTGAAGTTGCGCTCATTGGGTTTTCAGCCCCAAAGGGCAACGCCGTTAAGGATTTCTGTAGCAGAATTCGTGAGAATTCTGACGCCCCGATGACTCTCCAGAAGTCTTACGACTTCTGCTACGTTCGATTGGCCCTGTTTTGTAGCTCCGAAATCCTTAACGGCGTTGCC
>JAYTQJ010000541.1:0-7867 GCA_043746775.1 Schlesneria sp. | reverse complement strand
CGACGAACACCTCAAGCAACGACGACTCACCCTACACCACACAAAACACACCATCACCGGCTAACGCCGCTCATATCCCAACAAGATGACCGCCCCCCAAGCTCACGATGAACCGATGTTTTGTTGGCGAGATGGTTTCAAAGTGGATTGGTTCAATGGCCAGCGTCTCTATTCCAAGTTTCGGGACGCGATCAAGTTGGATGATCCCGATCTTCCCCGAGTTGCGACCGTACCTCGAAGACGCCCACGAACTGGCGACCGTGGGGGCGGAGTTCGTGCTGCCGTCACTGCGGAAGCCGGGAGCGACGCCGGGGGATTGGCGGTCGGTGAAACTCGGAACGATGTTCGGCAAGATCATCAAGCGGGCGGGACTCGTCGCATGGCCCCGCGCATGGCACAACCTGCGAAGCTCACGTCAGACCGAACTGACGGAGAAGTTTCCCAGCCACGTCGTCACGGCTTGGCTGGGCAACAGCGAACGCATCGCGGAGAAGCATTACCTGCAAGTTCTCGACTCTCACTTCGCCCGAGCCGCGCAAGACGACTCGTCTGCAAAAGCGGCGCAGATTCCGGCGCAGTACACGTCGGAAAGCCTTGGAAACGCTTCGCACACGTCCGCAACGGAAAAGAAAGAACCCCTTGTTTCGCAGGGAAAACCTACAAAACAAGGGGTTTTCGAATCGAGGGACTGGGCGATGAGGGATTCGAACCCACGACATCCACTGTGTAAGAATGGCGCTCTAACCAGCTGAGCTAATCGCCCGCGATCAATGATCGTACTCCACTTAGGACTGCGGAGCGGTTGGAGTGTAGTGGGAGGGGATCAGTGCGTCCAATGTTCGCGATAGACCTGCCGCGTCTGCAATTGCGTCGCAGGGTTGTCTCGTACTTTGGGGGGGCACAAGGGAAGTAGGCGATTGTTGTGATGCGAGTTCCGCTTGCGAAATACCTTGCTCAGGGGGCAACGGCCCCATTTCAACGAGATTGAAATAGGGGGGCGACTGCAGAATCCGTGGGTGGGTTTTGTTGTTGGGTGTTTGAGTGATGAAGTCAGAAGTGAAGAGTACTTTTGAGCGAAACGCCGTCTCCTCAAAACTCATTGCCACCCGAGTACCCCCATCAATCCCTCCTGAGGAGCTCCCCTTGGGAGTGCGGCGGCTCGACGCCGCTTTTGTTTCTCTCTTTCTCACTTGTCACCGCCAAAGTCGAAGGGGGCAAGACGGGAAACAAAAACCTCAAAGCGGCGTCGAGCCGCCGCACTCCAAAGGAGTCAGGCACCAAACTCGTCCCCCAGACGCCGCACCAGTTCCTCACCGACGAGTGTCCCCCACGGGAACGGAACAACTACTTGGGAAGAGACACGCGAGACTCCATTCTTAAAATGTCTCATTTCATTCCTCGCCAAGTACAATGCGGAGGCTCGACACGCCTCTGTGATCTGTTCGCCTTGATATTCCTCACCCCTGAGCCAGCCATGTTCTCGCGTGACCGCCAGCCTATGAATTCTCGCCTGTCATGCGTCTTCGTTGTGGTCTTGGTGGCAACAATCACAACGGTGGTTGCATTCTCTGCGGAGCCATCTCTCCCCGCAGCGACGAAAAAGAAGGTGGACTTTGTTCGCGAGATCAAACCGCTGTTGGTGACTCATTGCCACAAGTGTCACGGAGCGTCCAAACGCGAGGGGGGGCTTCGCTTGGACCGTCGCGACGATGCACTCAACGGCGGCGACAGTGGGCCAGCGTTCGTGAGTGGCGAGAGCGCCGAGAGCCGGATCATCAAGTACGTCGCGGGAGTGGACCCTGACGTACTCATGCCGCCCGAGGGAGACAAGCTCACCGACGAGCAGATCGGCTTGCTGAGAGGCTGGATCGATCAGGGGGCGGACTGGCCAGTAAATGCGCCAGACAAACGTTTCTCGAATGCGGAACTCTCGAACAACGTTTCGTCGCCGGAGTGATCCACGGCACCGATCCCGGCTGCCAGACAACAGCGGAATTAGCAGCCTGTTGAAAAAAACGTAGCACAGGCGGCTCGCCTGTGTTTTCCAACTAGAAATACAAGCAGGCGAGCCGCCTACTCTACGTTCTTTAACAGGCTGTTAGCGGGAAAGTATTCCGTTACCGAGCCGTCAGGCAACTCAATACTTGTACTCAACACCGACCGTCATCCCTTCGACGAGGACATCCGTGTGACGGATTCTCTGTTGGAAGGCACCGGCACCGCCAGCCACGTTGTAGATGGTGTTGTCGTAGGGGCGTGTGACCATCCCCAGCCACATCAGGTCATACGCTGCGACCACACTGACGTTCTCTGTCATGGAGAACCGCGAGTACAGTCGGAGGTCGGCCAAGGGGCCAAACGAAGTCTTCTTCTGACCGAGGTTCAATGTGGTTTCCGTGTCGCTCAGAATTCGTTCGGTGCGGAGATGACTCTCGTAGTTGTTGATTCCCAGCATGACCTTCGGTTCCACACCGAGCGTCAAGCGGTCCATGTGCGCCTCGACGCGGAGGCCAACCTGTGGCCCATAGGAGTTGTTGTGCGTAGAGGCATCGATCAAACGTTCCACATCGCGGAACGTGACACCACCATCGTCAGAGAACTGATAGGTGCCGCGCTGCGTGAGTCGTTCTCGATAGTTGACGTAACGGAAGCCGACCAGTGGACTCACCGTCACAAAGTCGCCCGCACCGACACCCGGGGGCGAGAACACGTAATTGGCTTCCGTTCCCCAGACACTCGTCTTCAGCACCGCGCTATAGACATTCGAGAAGTGTCCGGCACCATCATTGATGCCTGTATAGACGAGGCTGTCGATCGACAACGATCCATCTGAAAGTACGGGCTGAGCGACGAAAGTCTGCGGAGCAAGAATCACTGCGATGGGATCGCCCGGATCCGCGACTGTCCGAAGATTCGACAAATCTTGGCGATCAAAATTGTTGAGCAGCGTAAACGCACTCGCTTCAAACGTTCCCTGACCGAGGGGGATTCCAAACGTTCCACGGAACCCGTTGTTACCGTGCAGGTTGACGTTGTCCAATGTGGGAGCCGTGGCTTGACCCAGTGGCGCGCCGGTTGTCAGGTCATTCACATTGAAGGGAATCCGCGGATCTGCACCAGAGAACTGTGGAGCACTCAGTGCCACACGCCCGGGGTCACCCATCCCCCAGTTCAAATACTCCGCCCGGAAGTAGGCGTGGCGGAAACTGTTTTCAATCGACTTGCTCAATGGCGAGTCATCGAACAGCCAGCCACGATCATCGGGAAGCTCTTCAAATATCGTGTTGCGATAGCCGCCGTTGGGCGACGCCACTCCCGCAGGTTGTGATGCGTACTGCCCCGGATACGGCGACATCATTTGACCATTCGGTCCATTCATGGGGCCGTAGCCAGTGCCTGCCTGAGCCCAACACGCAACGGGTGTCGCGAGGGCCAGTACGAGCAGCGAACCAAGAGACATTCGCCCGAACATGTTCGCGTTCCTGGAAGACTGCGAAAACTCGATCCACGTCGTTCGACCTCGTGCCGAACCACATGCGCAACCATGCCGACTTTGACGGTTGTGAGAGAACTATCGGTCGCAACGACAGCTTCTCTTGGGACAATCTTGTCCGATCTTGAGGCTTCTGCCGGATTCGTCGGGTTCGCTGGCGAGCGGCCGAGTGAACTGGAGGATATTCCGATCTCCCCGAGGCTTTGGAGAGATGCGGCGTTTGGGGTGGCTCAGGGGGGCGGGGCGGGTGTCGGCAGGTTCCGACACGCGTCCAGTCGGAGGAGCGACAGGACTGCGTATAACAGCCTGTTGAAAAAACCGTAGCACAGGCGGATCGCCTGTTTTTTTCAACGAGAAATACGAGCAGACGAGCCGCCTCGAAAGGACATCTCACCATGAGCCGCTCGAACACCGGTGGGGCACGCAAGCCTGCCTCCAAGTTTCCACACCTGCGAAAGAAGATGCAGAAGAACTCGGTCTTGAAGAATGGGGTCGCGAAGGGGAGGCCACCGAAGGGAAGGAAAGCTCTCTAGGAGGGGAAACCGCAGCAGGGCCATCGCCTTGTTTGTCCTGCGCAAGCTGTAGGGTGGGACCAGCGGCGCTTCGCCGCGCCGGCCCACCATGATTGCACGACGTTTCCTGATGGTGGGCCGGCGCTCGAAGCGAGCTGGTCCCACCCGACATTGAAAAGGCGATGGCCCGGCAGTGGTCCTCGTGCCGGTTGCGAGTCTCGGTGTGCGGTCTCACAATGCCGCGAACCACTCCCGTCACTCACTTTGGGAACTTCGACATGATTGCGTCTCGACTCGCACGGCTCGCGCTGTGTGCTTTTGGTTCGGCTCTGTTTTTGAACGTCGATTTCGTGAAGAGCGCTCTTGGCCAGGCCGCTGTCGCGCAGGACGAGCCTCCCCGATCGCTCGACCCGCGACTGAAGATCGAACTCTTCGCGGAGAACCCTCAGCTCGCGACGCCGACCGGGATTGATGTCGATCATGCGGGGCGAGTCTGGCTGATCGAGAGCAACACGCACTTCCCGCCCGAAGGCTACAAAGGCCATCCGACCGACCGAGTCCTCGTGATGGAAGACACTGACTCGGACGGCAAGGGACGCGACCACAAAGCCGACAAGATCACGGTCTTCAAGGATGGCCTGACGCACACGATGAGCATCGCGGTGAAGCCGGTGTGGCTGGACCTAAATCTAATTCGGAGCGGGGGACGTAAGTCCCCTGAACCAGCCTCCGACTCCAAGGAGCCGCGCGATCCCAAATCCGACGCGGATTCAGGGGACTCACGTCCCCCGCTCCGAGAAGACAAATCACTCGACATTTTCATCGCCACTCGTCGCGAGATCCTGCTCTGCACCGACACCGATGGAGATTTGAAGTGCGATGAGACCAAGCGGCTCGTGCATCTCGAAACGAAGGGGAACTATCCGCACAACGGACTGGCGGGGTTTGCGTTTGATGCTCTGGGCAACATGTTCTTCGGGTTCGGTGAGAACTTGGGGGCGGACTACAAGCTCATCGGCAGCGACGGCACCACGCTGTCGGGCGGAGGCGAGGGAGGCAACGTCTATCGCTGTCGGCCCGACGGGTCGAAGCTCGAGCGCTGGGCGACCGGCTTCTGGAATCCGCACGCCAGTTGTTTCGATGCGTTTGGTCGGCTCTTCACGCTCGACAACGATCCCGACAGCCGTCCGCCGTGCCGGTTGCTGCACATCATTCCCGGCGGCGATTACGGCTATAAGTTCCGCAACGGCCGCAAGGGGACGCACCCGTTCACCAGTTGGAACGGCGAGATTCCCGGCACGCTGCCGATGGTCTCGGGCACGGGCGAGGCCCCGTCGGGCATCGTCTGTTACGAATCGGACGGCTTCCCCGAGGACTACCTCGGCACGCTGCTGGTCGGCAGTTGGGGCGATCACCGGATCGACAAGTTCGTTCTCAAGCCACGCGGCGCGTCGTTCGAGTCGCTGCCTCAACCGGTCATCAAGGGAGGCGAAAATTTCCGTCCCGTCGGCCTCGCCCTCTCCCCGGACGGCTCGCTGTACGTCACCGACTGGGTGCTGAAGGACTACAAACTGCACGGCAAGGGCCGAGTCTGGCGGGTCTCGGCGAAGGAAGAGAAGAAGCCGGTTCCACAACCAAGCCACGACAAACTGGCGAAGTCTCAATTCGGTGAGTTATGGAAGCTCATCGAACACTCGCATCTTGCAGTTCGGCGAAGTGCCGCGCGAGTCTATGCTCTTCGCGAGGATGATTATTGGAAGAACGCTGACGCCGACAAACTTCGCGACCGACCTGTTGCGCTTCACGAGGACGGATTTCCGGCTTTAAAAGCAACGGAATCGCTGAAGAAGTTGAGTTTGCGCGGCAAGTACGAGCTATTGCTCGCTCGCGCAGCCCTGTCATTGAAACTCGATGACGACGGCCCTTTCCAACTGACGAAGGATGGCTCTGCTTACTCCGACATTGTTGATGCGGCATATCTTCGCCTCCTCGATCCCATTTATGGAATCATCACGAGTGATGCTACTGATCACGCTGCATACGAGATGGACTGGATGGATCAACTCGACGATCTCCAAGAGCCTGTTGATCCAACTGTTTGGCTTGAACTTGCAAGGCTGGAGTCTTTGATTCACGGCGCGTTCGTCTTCACCTGTGGGACTGGTCGGGACCACTACTACACCAAGCTGCCGAAGTACCTCGACAATCCTGATCCATTCGTCTTCTCTGCGCTCGTTGAAGGGGCAACTCGCGAGCCAGGCGTTGTGTACCGAGCCGTCGAGAGATCTTGGGATGAGCCCACGGCGAGTGAAGGAATGCGTTTGCTGACTGTACTTGCCGCACGGCGGCGGTCTCCCGCGCTTCAGCAATTCGTCCGACTTGGATTAGACGATCCAAGCCCCAAGGTGCGGAGGATGGCGGTGCAATGGGTCGCCGAGGAGAACTTGACGGGGTTTCGCCCGTCTGTCGAGAAGGTGCTGGCGTCCGAGCCGATGACGGGCGATCTGTTCATGGCGTGCCTCGCGTCGCTGTCGATGCTCGATGGCGTGCCGCCCGCTGAGTTCGAGAAGGCTCCGCCGGTGCAGCACATTCTGCCCATCGTCAAGGACGCCCAACGATCGGCCTCGCTGCGAGCCATTGCGCTGCGGATGCTCCCCCCCACGCTGAAGGAACTCGATGGGAAGCTGCTCGGTACACTGGTGGCCTCGACCGATGAGGGGCTGCGGCGCGAGGCCGTGCGGACGCTGGGTCACTCGCCGATTTCCGAACGCGATCCACTGCTGCGAGGCGTCGCGGCGGATGAGTCGCTCGACGCGAACCTGCGGGCCGACGCCGTGGCTGGGCTGGCTCCGGTCGATCATCACGCGAAGCTGAACGAAGCGACGCGCGATTTGCTGGTGAAGCTGGTGAGCGGCAAAGATGTCTCGCTTGGGATTGAGGCTGTGCGATCACTGCGCGGTGCGGCAATGGCGAAGCCGGATCAAGCAGGGAGTGATGCGAAGGTCACTGCGGTGCTGAAGCAACTCGCGACCGAGTTGAAGATCGAAGAACCAGGGGACTTACGTCCCCCGCTCCGAGATGCAGAAGAGGGCTTACGCCCAAGACTTCGTGAAGCGTTCGCGTTCGCGCTCGGCAAGCGACCGAACTCCGATGCGGCTCGAACTCAGTACTCGGTACTCAGTACCGACCCTTTGGCAACTCAGACGACAGGAGACAACAAGCCGATCGGCGATGCTGTCGCTGGTCGCCGTGTCTTCTTCCACACGAACAGCGCCGGCTGCTTCAAGTGCCACACGGTTGGAGGCCGAGGCGGTCAGGTTGGCCCCGATCTGACCGTCATCGCCCGGACGATGGACCGTCAGAAACTGGCTGAGTCGATTCTGGAACCGAGCAAGGAAATCTCACCGCAGTTCACGACGTGGGCCGTCGAAACGACGAACGGCAAAGTCCTGACCGGCATGTTGCTGGGCGAGGAAGTCAACGGCGACCTGCGTCTCGGCGACAACACCGGCAATGTCTTCTTCGTCCCGTTCAATGAAATCGAAACGAGGCAGCCGATGAAGACCTCGATCATGCCCGACAAGCTGCACGAACAACTGACGCCGTCCGAGTTCCGCGACCTGATCGCGTACTTGGAGACGTTGAAGTGAATTTGGACGGGCATCGCTTCCAGCTCGAATGGAATTGGGCAGGCACCGGACTTCATTGAATCGGCGTGCGGCAGAGTGTCCGTCTGTTGTCGAGTATTTTCTCCGAAAGTAAGTTGAGTGTAACTCGACTGCCTCTACCTGAGACTTCGGCGAATGAGAGTTAAACAACCGCATCCCGTTGCGCGAACCGTACGTCAAAGCGACAGCCGAAT
>JAYTQJ010000540.1:0-3510 GCA_043746775.1 Schlesneria sp. | reverse complement strand
AACAGGCTGTTGGCGGTTCGGTCTTGCGCGTGAACAAGGTAAGTGGTCGCGCCTCACAGGGAAACCCTTCATGAAGACGGCTGAGTCGGCTCCGATTCCGATCGCGTTCTGCATCACCGAATTGGATCGGGGCGGGGCCGAACGCGCGTTGAGCCAGCTCGTGTTGGGGTTGAACCGCGACGAATGGTCTCCGCGCGTCTTGTGTCTCGGGCCACGCGGTCACTTTGCAGACGTGATCGAAGCGGGGGGCGTGACGGTCGAGTGCTTCGATGCCTCCGGCGTGATGAGCCTTCCGCGCGTGCTGCTGCGACTGACGCTGGCCTTGCGACGGTTCCAGCCGCGAGTACTCCAGACGTTTCTGTTTCATGCGAACATCGTTGGGCGAGTGGCCGGGACGTTGGCACGAGTCCCGCGCATCGTCTCGGGGATTCGAGTCGCCGAACGCCGGAGCCGTTGGTATGGGCAAGTCGATCGTTGGACGAACGGCTTCGTCGATCACAACGTCTGCGTGAGCCAAGGCGTCGCCGATTTCGCTGCCAGCGATACGGGGCTGTCACGCCGCAAGCTGTCGGTCATTCCGAACGGTGTTGAGTATGAGACGTTTGCTTCGGCGACCCCGGCCGACCTCACGCAGTTCGGCGTACCGGTCGGTTCACCCGTCTGCATCACGGTTGGGCGGCTGGAGAAGCAGAAGGGGATCGATGTGCTGCTCGATGCCGCAGTGCGCGTGCAGGCCGCTCATCCCGACTGCCACTTCCTGATCGTGGGGGACGGCCGCGATCGCGTCTCCCTAGAAGCCCGATCCACCCAACTGGGACTGGCCGCCACAACCCACTTCACGGGGCTGCGCGCAGACATTCCGAACCTCCTCGCTGCGGCAACCCTGTTCGTCCTGCCGTCCCGGTGGGAGGGAATGGCAAACGCGCTGCTCGAAGCGATGGCCAGCGGCCTCCCCGTGGTGGCGACGGCCGTAGAAGGTTCTACCGAACTCGTCAGGTCGGGTGAGACGGGAGTGCTTGTCCCAGCAGGGACTTCCGTCGAATTGGCCGCCGCGATCGGTCGCGTTCTCGCCGCTCCCGGTCACTCCCGCGAGATGGCCATCACCGCGCAAAGCACTGTCAGGTCAGGCTATACGACAGACGCCGCCGTTCGCGCGTACTGCCGCCTCTACGAGCAACTCGGCGTTCGAGGCTGATTCCTGCCCTCCGCCCACCCTCCCGAAGAATTTTCCCAAAATCTTCAATCTCTTGCCGGGCAACGAACTGCGCTCCAAGTCCGTCGTCGCCGCGCGGTCATCACGAGATTGCCGCTTGCTTCGTTTGAAACGGTTGGTAAATTCTCCCTCCCGGTGGGGACGAATGGGGAGTAATGGTGACAAATGGCACTGACGGGAACATATCCGCGAACGCTCGACGAAAAGAAGCGCGTTCCCGTTCCCAAACGGCTGCGAGATGACTTTGGTGAAGCGGAGCTGACCAGCTTGGTGGTCGCACCGGGAACCGAGAAATCGTTGGTGATCTACTCCCCGGCGGGTTTCGAGGCGTTCGCGGCGAAGTTGAAGACCGAGGGCAATCATCAGAAGTACCTGCGGCTGTTCTACTCAGCCGCCGAGCGAGTCGATCTGGACGGTCAGGGCCGGATCCGGATTCCGGATCGGTTGATCGAGTACGCGGGGCTGAAGCGAGATTCTTATCTATTGGGCGTTCAGGACCACGCGGAACTGTGGGACAAGGAAGCGTGGGACGCCTTCATGACCGAACACACTCCCGCCTTCGACGAGTTGGCGGCGAGGGCGTTGGGTGGTTGAGACTTGTTCAAAGCTGAGAGCCTGTTGAATCAGGGGCGTGAGGCAGGTTTGGAACCTGCCGGTGAAACATGGATGTGAAACACTGGCGGGTCTCAGACCTGCCTCACGCCCCGTTTTCAGCAGACTGCGACGAAAAACAAGGACGTGTGGAAAGACAGGGAAGTGGGGGACCAGACAAGGAAGAATCCGCTGGCGACCGGGCTATGCGGACGGACGAGGCTGGAACGGATGCCAGGCCTTGAAAACGCTGGAGACCTTGCGGCAGCTTGGTCCTCGGCAGGTCATTCGCCCAAATGGCGTAGTCGCCGGGCGGCACGGATGCCACCCGCGGCGAATGATTTTTGAATTGCGACACGACTCAGACGGCTCGGCCAAGGGATTGGCCGAGCCGTCTGTTTTTGATGGGCGACAGACAGAAGAGGAACGCTTCGGTCACACCAACCCGAAGCGTGAGCGAGGAGGCCTCATTCGGACATGCTCGCTCATGCGTTGAAGACTGGCGCTTCGCCGTTTCACCGCATCCTCGCTCACGCTTCGGGTGGGTGTTTGGCGTGCCCTTGAGCGGACTCTGGAACCACGTTCAGCTTCCTTTGAGCCACCTCGCGCGGCCGCTATCATGCCGCCCGCTCGGACGATTTTGAGCTTCCCACCCGCTGATCGACTGCTTGCTGGAGACTTGTTTGATGAATTTCTCACGGCCCGATTTGGCCGGACCGAGACCCGCGCCGTTTCAGGCCCCTCAGGGCGATCTTGCGATCTTGGCGGGAAACGCCAATCCGCTGCTGGCTCAGAACATCGCGAACACGCTCGGTGTGTCGCTGACTCCCGGCCGTGCCCATGTCTTCAGCGAGGGGAACGTGTTCGTCCGCATCAAAGAAAACGTCCGTGGCAAAGATGTCTTCATCATTCAGGGCTGCCACTACCCGGTGAATGACAACTTCATGGAGTTGCTCTTCTGGATCGACGCCGCCCGCCGCGCGAGTGCCCAAAACGTGACGGCCGTCATCCCGTTCTTCAGCTATGCGCAGGGTGACAAAAAGGACGAGCCGCGCGTGTCGATTCGTGCCCGAGTTTGTGCCGACGCGATCGAAGCGGCGGGAGCCGACCGCGTGCTGACGATGGATTTGCACAGCCCGCAGATTCAGGGATTCTTCCGAGTCCCAGTCGATCACCTCTACGGCCGCAACGTCCTTGTCGAGCATTTCAAACAACTGAACGTTCACGATCTCGTCGTTTGCAGCCCCGATGTCGGCTTTGCAAAGGGGGCGGCCGCGTATGCGGGACTGCTTGGCGCGCCGGTCGTCATCGGCAACAAGCATCGCTCCGACCACACCGAGACCGTGCAGATTCTCGAAGTGATCGGCGACGTGCAGGATAAAAACATCTTTCTTGTGGATGACCTGACGATCACCGGGAACTCTCTAGTCGAGATGGCCCGCACGTTGAAGACGCGCGGGGCTAAAGACATCTACGTCGCGGTCACGCACGGCGTCCTGTCGAAGGGAGCGGCCCAGCGCATCGCCGACAGTGAAATCAAGAAAATGTTCATCACCGACACGATTGAGAACTCATTCGACCCGCTGCCATCCAACATTGAAGTTGTCTCGGTTTCGCATCTGATGGCTAACGCGATTCGTTCGATTCATGATCGCACGAGCATCAGCATGTTGTTTCCCGACAAGCCCGAACTGGCGTGAAGCCAC
>JAYTQJ010000539.1:0-3511 GCA_043746775.1 Schlesneria sp. | reverse complement strand
CGAAGGTTGCCGATGCGACCTCACAAGCGGCCGCGAAGTAGGTTGGGACTCCGTCCCGACTGTTGCCTGAAGACTGAAGAGCGTCGGGACGGAGTCTCAACCTACGAAATGTTAGCCGATGCGTGCCGGTTACGTCCCTTCTGCGGGATCAACGTCATGAGCAACACCGCCACGAAGAATATGCTCTGCCGAGGCCCAGCCAATCGGCGCGAGTTTCTGCGCGTAGGAGCGTCGGCTCTGGGCGGCTTAAGCTTGGCCGACATCTTGGCCGCGAGAGCGGCGGCTGGAACGGATTTGGATCGTCCGTCGGACACTTCCCTCATCCTCTTCTGGATGTGGGGCGGTCCGAGTCAGTTGGAAACGTTCGACCCCAAGCCGAATGCGCCGTCAGAATATCGTGGCCCGTTTCATCCGATCGTGACCTCGGTTCCCGGAATCGAGATTTGTGAGTTGTTTCCCCGCTTGGCGAAGCTGGCCGATCGTTACACGCTCGTCCGTTCGTTGCATCATGAGATGTCCTCGCACAACGACGGCTCGATTGAGTTACTGACCGGCAAGACGCCTGCAGTCGCCGACCCGACATCGACGGCGAAGTCGGAGCATCCCGACTTGGGGATGATCGCGAATCGCTTGCGTCCGCCGCGCCTGGATGGTTTGCCGCACTACATCGGCATTCCGACGCAGCCCTTCATGACGCGACCGACCTATTTGGGAGTCAGTCATTCGGCGTTCGTCACCGGCGATCCGTCGGTGGCCACGTTCAAGCCGAGCAACCTCACGATCAACGCGGGGCTCAACGGCGCACGACTGGAAGACCGGCTCGGATTGCAGCGGCAGTTCGATCGGTTCCGCCGCGGTGCGAATGCGAACGAGTCGTTGGAAGGAGTCGAAGCGTTTCATCGGCAAGCGGTGCAGCTTCTAACCAACACCAGTGTGGCGAAGGCGTTCGATCTCAACGACGAGAAGCCGGAGATGCGCGATCGGTACGGTCGCCATCTGTGGGGGCAAAGTTGCCTGCTCGCGCGTCGCTTGGCGGAAGCGGGAGCGGGCGTGGTTACGATCGACGCGCTGGCACCGAAGTTGGGGGTGCCGCTGTATTTTTCCTGGGACGATCACGCCAACGCGCAGCCCGGCTGGGATCTCGCCAAGGGAATGCTGTGGCGTGCCGAGCACATGGACCCGGCGCTGGCGACGTTGATTGAAGACATCCACGAGCGGGGGCTCACAAAGAAGATCATGGTGGTCGCGGTCGGCGAGTTCGGACGGACTCCGCGATTGTCGTCGGCGAATGGCTGCATCGGACGGGATCATTGGCCGCAGTCGCAATCCGCGTTGATCTCTGGCGGCGAAATCCCAATGGGCCAAGTGATCGGTGCGACCAACTCAAGGGCCGAGTATCCCACCGAGCGACCGCTGCGTCCTCAAGATTTACTGGCGACTATGTATCGCCACTTGGGGATCGATCACCACCACGAATTCCGCGACTTCGCCGGGCGTCCCGTCCCCATTCTGTTTCACGGCGAACCGATTTCGTGAGCGGTAATCTTCGCGAGATGGCCTGATCGTGATTCGCGTTTTGTGGCCAGTTCATTTCCCCTGATTTCTTCTCGCGACGCCATTCGCGAGATTTCCAAAAACAGGCCGAAGCCCCGAAGGAGTTTGTGCCGACTTAATGCCGCAAGAGGTTGCTTGACAAAGTTTGGCAACGCCACTAAAGAACCCGCCGGTTGCCGGGTATTCGGTCTGGCAGAACTCCAAGATTAGTAGCATCAAGGTTGTCACAGATGGCTCTTGCACGCATTGAAGCAGGCATTTTTTCACACGCTGGTGTCGCCACAGATCGTTGGTTCGCACCCAGAGAAACACAAACGTTGGTTGTTGATCTCCGTGGAGATGACGACGACGACGTCGGGTTCGGCGGAGACGACGAAGA
Organism: Schlesneria sp.; assembly: GCA_043746775.1. Lineage (GTDB taxonomy): Bacteria > Planctomycetota > Planctomycetia > Planctomycetales > Planctomycetaceae > Schlesneria. The sequence goes on along the minus strand of JAYTQJ010000539.1, from coordinate 1,578 downwards.
AGGCTTCGAGGACTTCGAGGACGACGACGACGACGAGGAAGAAGACGAGGAGTTTGAAGAGGAAGACGACCTCGAAGATGACTTTGAGGAAGATGAACTCGAAGAAGAGGAACTCGAAGATGAATTCGACGACGACCTTGATGAAGAAGAGGACGATGACGCCGAGTTCGATGATGAAGAATAAGTTCTGATCTCGCATGCGTGCTTCGCGGCGATGGTTTGAATTCACTACGATCCGCCGCTCGGAAATCCGAGCGGCGGATTTTGTTTTTGTTGCGGACAAGAGACATCATGCAAGGACTTGCAAAGCAGATTAATGAAGCAGTTGCAGTTGTTCGTTCGAGGTGGCCGGGCACTCCGAAAGCCGGGCTGATACTTGGTACGGGATTAGGCGGATTGGCCGAACAAATCTCAAATAAAACCGTCATTCCTTATGTCGAGCTTCCCCACTTTCCCACATCGACGGTGCAGTCTCACGCAGGGCAATTGGTCTGCGGTGAATTGTGTGGCGTACCAATCGTGGCGATGGAAGGGCGGTTCCATTTTTACGAAGGTTATTCGATGCAGCAGGTCACGTTTCCTGTGCGAGTGATGAAGGCTCTCGGAGCCGACACGCTCGTCGTGACTAACGCGGCCGGTGGTATGAATCCGCACTTCGAACTGTCCGACGTCGTGGTCATCGACGATCAGATCAACCTGATGGGAGACAACCCGCTGCGAGGCATCAACGACGATCAGCTCGGCCCGCGATTCCCGGACATGTGCGAGCCGTACTCGCGCGAACTCAGCGCGATCGCGCTGCAAGCCGCGCTGGAGCTCGGCATCACGGCTCACAAGGGAGTCTTTGTCGCCGTGGCCGGTCCGAACCTCGAAACCCGCGCCGAGTACCGCATGCTGCGTGGCATGGGAGCCGACGTGGTCGGCATGAGCACCGTCCCCGAAGTCCTTGTCGCCGTCCACGCCGGCCTGAAAGTCCTCGGCTTTTCCATCGTCACCGACATCTGTCTGCCCGACGCACTGGAGCCGGTGGACATCCCAAAAATTCTCGCCGTCGCGGCAAAGGGTGGCGAGAAGTTGTCGCGGTTGATTCCCAAAGTGCTTGAGAAACTCTGAGTCGAGTGCAGACGATGTGGACGGCTCAGCAAATTAGCAAGTTCATTGAACTGCGCATCGGCCATGTCCTAATGGGGCCGATGATGTACGGCGGGGCCGGCGCAGGCGTCGATCTGACGCTGCACTATCTCTTGGAACTGTGGTCGATGATTCATGAGCGTCACGACGAATACCGCCAGATTCGGGAAAAACGCTCTTCGGCCATCAAGGCCAGCGTGAACAGCTACGCGGGGATTTACAAACAACGACATCCTCAGGCCACCGAAGGGGATGTCTCGGACTACGTCGTGCAGCAGTACCAAAAGATCATCCGGCAGCTAAAGTTGCCCGTCCCGTGGAAGCAGATCGAAGAAGAACGAAAAGGAATCGCCAAGAGCCATGTTCGAAAAAGTCGGTGACGCGAGTTTCATCAAGGGTGAGCATGAGGTGCTGAAGTTCTGGGAGCAGAACGGCATCTTCGACAAA
>JAYTQJ010000538.1:0-7877 GCA_043746775.1 Schlesneria sp. | reverse complement strand
GTAAGCCCCCTGGTTCTTAGGACGAAGGGCTTACGCCCAAGAACCAGGGGGCTTACGCCGCCCCGCTCAGACATGTCTCACTTTGAACAGCGCGCGAGTGAAACGACATGCGAACTTCGAGACGCTCAATACACCGGTCGTGCCGGTTGCCGCTGTCGTTCATCGTCCAGCGGTTCAGCTCGACGTGCGGATCATTCCGGCACGTCGGCCTGTAACGCCTGTGACGCTTGGAGAAAGTCGGGCGTGTCACACACGATGCCGCCGTCGCGCAGGACGATGATGCGGCGGGCGTTCTTCGCCACGTTTTGATCGTGGGTCACGAGAATCACCGTGATGCCGGACGATTCGTTCAGCTCGCGGAACAGATGGATGACCTCGCGGCTGGTCTTCGAGTCAAGGTTCCCGGTCGGTTCATCGCCCATCAGGATTGCCGGTTCATTGACCAGCGCTCGCGCGATGGCGACGCGCTGTTGTTGTCCGCCCGAGAGCTGGCTCGGGTGATGATCGAGTCGATCGCCGAGTCCAACGAGCTTGAGCTTTTCGGTCGCGCGGCGATGCCGATCAGCGGCGGAAATCCCGTGCGTGTAGAGCAAGGGCAGTTCGACGTTCTCATGCGCCGACGTGCGCGCGAGCAGATTGAAGTTCTGAAAGACGAAGCCGATCCGCTGGTTGCGGATACGTGCCCGATCATTCCCCGACATCGTCGCGATCTCTTCCCCGGCCAGCTTGTAACTGCCCGAAGTGGGACGATCCAAACAGCCGAGCATGTTCATGAGCGTGCTCTTCCCCGAACCGGACGGCCCGATCAGCGCGACGAACTCACCCTGCTCGATGGTCAGATTGGCGTCCTTGAGAGCCTCAACCTTGACCTCGCCGAGGTCATAGACCTTGCAGACATCGCGAATCTCAATCAGTGCCACGAAGGGTCTCCGATACGGTTGAGACGCGCGGGACTGGATTTAGACTCCGCGCGGCCGAAACCGACACTAACCCGAAGTGTAAACGAGGACGGAACTCACATCCTCGCTTACGCTTCGGGTTAGTGTCCGCAGCCTCAAATGTGTCAGTTTCGGCCGCGCGGAGTATAGCTGCCTGTTGAAAAACGTAGGGTAAGCGTCTCGCTTGCCCGTACATGCAGTGGAAAAAGGGGCAAGCCAGAGGCTTACCCTACGATTTCAACGGGCGGTTAGGTTACAGCGTGCGCCCTTTGGGACACTGTTCGCCGCACGAGAATTTGTCGCCGTGGACAGTAGGATCGCGGCCCGCGCTCTTTTTGGAATTGGTCAGCGCACAGCCGGTCAGACCGACGAGTGTGAAGAGCAGCAAGCAATGAACGGGCATCGTGCAGACCTTTGTCCACGTTGCGGGGTGAGTGATGCGGGGCATGGTGTCTCTTTCGAGAGAGGCGTGTGAAGAGCTTAAGGACCACAATCGCAATCGATTTTGACTCTCCGCCATTCCTGTTGAAAATGGTGTCGAGTGAGCGGCACGGCGCTAGCCGCCGGTCGTTTTCGCAAACACCGGCGGCTAGCGCCGTGCCGCTCACTCAAGCATGCAACGCAAATGGCGGAGACCCGAAATCAAACAGGCTGATCGGAAAGCGCGTAGTTCGTTTACTTCCGCGACTTCAGGGAACCGTGGAAGCGGCGGTTGAATTCATTGGGGTCGAACAGGTCATTGGAATCGTCTTCGTCTAGTGGTGTCGCGGTCTCATCGTTGGTGAGTGGCTGCGGGGAGTCGAGATCGGCCGGGCGGGAAGCATTACTGCGTGGCTTGGGCTGCGTCGTGCCTGACAACGTGGACTGCGTCGCCGGAACGCCACCCATCCCCGGTGTGGGCTTCTGTTTACTCAGCACACTCGGTCGCTGAGCCAGCTCCTGCTCCTCAGTCCGTTTCTCGTGCGATACCTGCTTGATCCAAGTTCGCAGCGTCTTGAGTTGTTCGTTCCCTTGAGGTCCGTGGAAGATGGCCGTCGCTCCGGCATGGCCACCCTGCGGAGCGGTCACAAGCGGACTGAGTCCGGGATCGTGGATGTCGATGTAGCGCAGTGCTTCCGCGAGATTCCGTTCGGTATGCATCCGGTTGCCGTTCGCTCCAAGACGCGTCGAGTGAAGTTTGAATTCCCCGCGCGAGGTGGCTCCATGACAACTCGCGTTACCACATTTGTTGATGAGCAACGGCTGCACACGCGCGGTGAACGACGTGGCCACTTCCTTCGAGAGTCCGCCGAGCGATTCGACCTCGGGCACCACAAAACCGTCGGGAGTTCTGAGCGGCAGGACGGTCGTCTGCGGCGTGACCGTCTTCGCGGTCAGGCTCTCGTCCAACCGGCGCAGCAGTTTGCGAGCCTCTTCGTGTTCGGGATCGCGCTTCAGGCACTTCTTCAATTCGTCGCGGGCTTCGTCGTTCAACCGGTACGTGATGCACCATTGCGCCAGCATCATGTGTGTGGCGGGAGTCGGTTCGACGATGGCATCACGCTGTTTGCGATACGCATCGCGCAGGCTGTCGGCCACGACTTTCACTTGGTCACCAGGAACCTGCACGCGACCGCTGGCATGTTCGACCAACCAGCCGCCCGCATTGCGAGTCATCTGTCCGGTGAGGATGCGTCCCGAAGTCATCACGATCACTCGCTCGCGCGTTTCGCCCTCGTCGGCCCGCGCGGACAAGGACAGCGCGGTGAGAGACAAGGCCGCCACGAACGACAAAGCGAACGGACACAGCAACACGAAGCCGAATCGACCGACAGGCAGCGCGCGCACGATGCGTCTCCGCACGAGAACGGGGTCAGGCAGAATTTGATTTGATAAGCGGGGGGAGGGCGGGAAGTTAGAAGCGGCCCGTCATTCGGTCAATCCGAAGTTGAAGAGCGTCAGGGTTGTCTCAGAGCGACAGACAAACGGGGCTGGTCGATGCCTCCTGCGTGCGATACGTTGCGCGGAGGCGACCGAGGCCCGGCTTTCAGAAAGCCCCGGCGTCTTCAAGAGGGTTGTCGGCGGGAGGTATCACACGGGAGAGCTTCGGTGCGACTGCTGAGCTTCAACATTCACAAGGGGATCGGTGGCCGGGATCGGCGCTATCGGCTCGGTCGCATCTTGGATGTCATCGACGCCGAGGCTCCCGATCTCATCTGCCTCCAAGAAGTGGACCGACTCGTTCGCCGCAGTCGTCATGACGATCAGCCCCGGTTGTTCGTCGAGCATTTTCAACCGGCGGCTCATCTGTTTCAGCTCAATGTCCGACTGAAAGAGGGTGGCTACGGGAACCTGCTGCTGTCGCGCTGGCCGCTGCTCAGCCACCATCACATCTCGCTGACGCACCACACCCGTAAGGTGCGCGGGGCACAACTGGCCGTCATCGACACACCCAGCGGGCCGCTGCATCTGGTCCACTGGCATCTCGGCTTGGGGGAACGCGAGCGGCACTGGCAGTCGCGACGGTTACTCGAACACCATTCGTTTCGAGAATCCAAGCAACATCCCACACTGATCGTCGGCGACTCCAACGATTGGCGAAACACGCTGGCCAGCGGCCCTTTCGACGTGCATGGTTTCCACCAGATCACGGCTCCGGCCTCTCGATTCCGATCCTTTCCCGCGTGGCTGCCCACTCTCGCGCTGGACAAAGCCTTTGTACGGGGGGCGATCGACGTACAACGCGCCCACGTCGTGAGAAGCCGCGCCACGCGAGACGCCTCCGACCACTTGCCGCTCGTCATCGACTTCGATCTCGGAAATCGTTGATTGAGCTTCCCGCAAAAAAGCCCAATTGGGTGAGGGGGCGGCGTCAGCCCAAGGGCACTGACTTTGTCGCCTTTCGCTCCGCGAAAGAGCGTTCTTTCGCGGAGCGAAAGACGACATTGAGTTGTCGGCACACCACTCGCCACGAATGCCGCACCGACGACCGCGTGGCGGATGTCACAGCCGTTCGTCACCGAGTCCGCGCATGAAAACAGAATGAGCCGGACAAATTGTCCGGCTCAGTCAGGTCTGCGTGGTCATCGAGATGCCCGTGATTGAGTCAGAGAATACGGAAGACCGTGACCGGTTGTTTCCAAACGTTCTCATGAGGAACGATCGTGTTTTACAACGGTCTCTTGGCGTGACTACTTCGCCACCCCATCGACCCGAACTCCGGCCACCGCGCCGCGCTGATGTTCGCGCTGGATCGCTTCGTAAACTTCTTGCCGATGAACGGGAACTTCCGTTGGGGCTTCGATGCCAAGGCGAACCTTGTCGCCACGAATATCGACAACGGTGATCTTGATATTGTCGCCGATGAAGATGCTCTCATCGCGCTGACGGGACAGAACGAGCATTGCGTGTCTCCTTTTTATTCCATGCCGGCGACGCCGTTCACACGTGCCGACCGTACTCCCAGGTTGTGATCTCTCCAGAACTCCCGACGCATCGCGAACAAGTCACGTTTATGGCCAACGATGAGTGCGTCCCCATTCGCACATCGTCGATTCACTCATAAAGGGGGGAAGAGGCGGATGCGGCGGAGGCCGTCATTCGCTTGGGCATTCCCGATCACACGTTGCCACCGTCGAAGGCGACGGATTTGAGTGGCTTAAAGTGATCGGGGGGAGCCGGTTCCACACCAGTTCTCGACACGATTTAGGATCGTCATCCTGCTCACCATTTTGGGAACACGATAGCACGGTTTTTAACTTCGGCGAGAAATGACTGTTGGACTCGGCACGTCGTAGCGATTGATCCGGAAGCGGTGCGAGCGCCTGCGGTGACTGCTATAACGGTCACGCAGGGGCTTGGTTGAGGCTGGAGTCAGCACGGTTCAAAATCATCACTCAGGAGCAGCGTTCATGAGCAGTCTGTGGTCACGATTTACGAAAGACAGTTGGTTGTCCGGTGTGTTGTTGGGCGTGTGCGCGGTGTCGCTGAGCCTGTACGGGGACGCCCCGGTTCAAGCGGCCGATCCAGTCCGAGTCCTCATCGTCGATGGTCAGAACAACCACAACTGGAAGGCAACAACGCCGATCCTGAAGGACTTTCTGGTGAAGAGCGGTCGCTTTACCGTCGATGTCGCCACGACACCCGACAACAAGCAACCTGCCGCCGCGTGGGACTCATTCCGCCCGAAGTTCTCGGACTACGCGGCCGTCCTGAGCAACTACAACGGCCAAGCGTGGCCCGAGCCGGTCCAGCGCGATCTCGAAGCCTACGTCTCAAATGGGGGCGGATTGGTGATCGTTCACGCAGCGAACAATGCGTTTCCCGAATGGGCCGAGTTCAACAAGATGATCGGTCTGGGCTGGCGCGACGCGAAGTTTGGTGATCGGCTGACGATCGACGACAAGGGTCAAGCCGTCCGCACGCCGAAGGGAGAAGGACCGGGAGCCGGTCACGGTTCGCAGCACGAGTTCGCGATCATCATTCGCGAACGGGAGCACCCCGTGATGCAGGGAATTCCAGTCGAATGGATGCACGCCAAGGACGAGCTGTACCACGGGCAGCGTGGTCCCGCCGCAGGCATGAACGTTCTCGCCACGGCTCACGCCGCCAAGCAGACCGGCGGGACAGACGCTCACGAGCCGATGGTCTGGTGGATTCCCTATGGAAAAGGAAAAGTCTTCACGACCTTGATGGGGCACGCGGATTACTCGATGCAGTGCGTCGGCTTTCAAACGATCGTGAACCGCGGCACCGAATGGGTTGCGACCAGCAAGGTCACGATTCCGGTCCCGGCTCAATTCCCGACCGCGAGCGCCACGTTGTCGGCACCGGCGGCTCAATGAGGTTTGCAGTCCTACTGCGGGACTCTCACTTCTGTCCCGAAGGCTGCTTGCAACGCAGGTAGTACCGCTGCAGCTCTGGGGCACAAGTTCGACCGTTGGGAGCCAGTGACTCGCATCGCGCCGCGTCGGACTGAGCCTTCAGTACCGCAGCGCGTGTGCGCGTCACGCTTCCTTCTTCGACATCCGCTTCAATGTCGGAGCGCGTGACGCAGAAACAGGCGCAGAGCGGCGCGTCGGCATCTTTCAGCGGGATCGCCTCTGTGAAAGAGTCGCGCGAAACAGCTCCCGCGAAGTCGTCGTAATAGACGACTTCGCAGCGGCCGTTGGGGCAGAAGTAGCCGGACTCGGCGAGCGACTTCCGAACGTCGGGCGCCAACCGGGCGTTGAGTGTCTGCGGGCCAACAGCCTGTCCCACGGACTGACAGCCGGGACAGCGCGCGTCCGTCTGTTCGGGTTCCCGGAGGAAGGCTTTGTTCATGCGCGAGTCACTCCAACCGCAGCCACGTTGTCTTGAGGTACTCGCTTTCGGGGCAGTTGGTGGCGATCGGGTGATCGGCCGCCGCGCCGGTTTGGCCGATGATTTGGACGCGCCGACCGACTTCCGGAGCGGCACAGACGATCTTCGTGAACTCGGCTCGATCGAGCAGCCCCGAGCAACTACAGGTGAGCATCATTCCGCCCGGCGTGACGAGCTGCATCGCCAATCGGTTCAAGTCGTAGTACTTGTGCTTCCCTTCCTCGAACTCCTCACGCGACCGAATCAGCTTGGGCGGATCGAGGACGACGACATCGTATTTCTTACCGTTCCGCAGCATGTCGCGCATGTAGGCGAAGATGTCGGCCTGCACGATGTTCGGTTTGACGCGGTTCAGCTTGGCATTCTCTTTCGCCAGCAAGGCGGCCTCTTCATCGAGTTCCACGCCGGTCGCTTCGGCCGCGTTGCCGAGTCGCAGCGCCTGAATGGCGAAGCCGCCGGTGTAGCAGCACAGGTCCAGCACCGACTTGCCCGCGCAGCACTCGGCCAAACGCTTTCGGTTCTCGCGCTGATCGCAATAAAAGCCGGTCTTGTGCCCACTGACGAAGTCGATGCGAAACTGAGTCCCATGCTCACGAATGACGGCACGCGGCGGCAGGCCCTCGGATCCGGTCGGCTCGGCGGAAAAACCTTCGTGATCCTGTGAGGCTGGAGCGGCTCGCATCACGCCGTGGCGAGTTCCGCAGAGCGGTTCAAGCATCGACAGGATTGCTTCGGCCCGCTGATACATGCCCAGCGAGAAACATTCGGCGACGAGTACATCGCCGAAGCGGTCCACGATCAGGCCGGGCAATCCGTCCGCCTCCGCATGAATGACGCGATAGGCGTCCGTCACGGTATCGAGCTGCAACAACCCACGACGAAGTTCGAGTGCCGCAGTGAGACGGTCGTGCCACCAAGCCTCATCGGGGCGATGGACCCCCGCTTTCAACAGCCTCACCGTCATCTCGGCTCGCGGGTTGAAGAGGCCGAAGCCCTGAGTGAACCCAGCCGCCGAGATCAATTCCACCATGTCGCCCGGTCGCGCTGTGGCATCGAACTCACCCAGTTGCTTGCGGTACAGAAACGGATGAAAGACCGGGCCTTTGGACACCACCTGCGGAATCCGTTGCGATTCCTCGGGACAGAGCGCTCGCTGGACGAGCCACTCGAACGGAGTCGCTGTCGAAGCGCGGCGATCGGCGCGCCGGTAAGACTCGCGCGGCGCATCGCCTCGTTCCCGATCTTCGCGCTGACGGCCTTCGTGAGGCCGGTCTCCGCGTGGCTCGGCCTCACGTCGGGATGCCTCGCGCCGTTGTGGCGGTGGCTCGTGAGCGGCAGGTCGGGGTGGAGGCAAACGCCGTCCAGAGGAACGATCGGAAGGCGGTCGGTGGGGGCGGTCTGAGTGCATGGATTCGATGGTAATGGATGCCTGAACCACTCACAACGAGTTCCTTGCGGAGCCCAACCCACAGGGTCAATGAAGTCCGGTTATGAGGCTGAGGAGTCCGGCTTTTCAGGTAGCGGACTTACAAGGCCATCGCCTTTTTCAATTGGGGGTGCCACGGTCACGGAGCTTCGACGTGGCCGTGCGAGGAAGCG
>JAYTQJ010000537.1:0-1530 GCA_043746775.1 Schlesneria sp. | reverse complement strand
GTTGCCCACGCGGTTAAACAAAGTCGCCACCCGTCTCACACCTTCGTGTGAACCCAGTGTCCCGCGTGATACCGCCACGCGATGAGCATCGACCTCAGGATGTTGTCGGCTCCCATGCCGATCCACGCTCCGAACAGACCACCTTGCCAATAGACTCCGCAGAGGTAGCCAAGGCCGACGCGCACGATCACGTTGCCGATGAGCGAGCAATAGAGTGGGAACCGCGTGTCGCCCGCTCCCATCAGGCAGCAGGTGTAGACGATCAGGATTGAGTTCGGGATTTGATAGAGGGCCATCAGCCGGAAGGCCGGGACACCAATCAGGCCGACCGCCGGATCGCGGTGCATGTGCGCGTAAATCCACGGCGCGAGGACAAAGAACACGAGCGTCATCATTCCCGCGTAGCCGACGCACTGACGAACAGCCAACCGCCCGGCGCGACGCGCGCGGTCGAGGTCTCCCGCGCCGAGTGCTTGTCCGATGAGAGATGCGGCGGCGATCCCGAAGGCTTCGGCGGGGAGATACGACAGCGCCTCGATGCGGACTCCCACGAAGTGAGCTGCGAAGGCCGCTCCATCAAAGCTGCCAGTCGACAACCGCGAGATGACCATCAGAAACGCAAAGTGCCCGCTCACCTTGGCAATCCCCGCGAGAGCCGCCGGGCCACCGACGCGCGTGATGCGGCGAGTCGTCGCCGCGTCGAAGCCGAACTCGCTGAGTCGCAGATGCAGTCTGGCTCGACCTGAAAACAGCAGGCACGCCATCAGGCAGGCTCCGCAGACTTGAGCCGTCACGGTGCCGGTCACGATCCCGGTGACACCCATCTCGGGGAACGGTCCCCAACCCCACATGCAGGCCGAGGCCACGAGAACATTGACCACGTTGGTGAAGCTCAGCACGAGCAGCGGCGTCCGCATGTCACCAGTGCCGCGCAACGAACACGCTGCAATCTGCGTGAACGCCGCGAAGAACTGCGACCACGCATCGAACCGCAGGTACTCGACCGCGATCCGATGTTGCTCGCCCTCCATCCGCATGAGCAACGCGAAGGGACTCGCCAACTCACGCAGCAGGCAGAACACGATCGCTCCCACGAAGAACGACAGCGTGAGCGAACGAGCCGTCACGCGACGAGCCTCATCGAAATCGCCCGCTCCCCAATGACGGGCCACGATCGCGTTGGCTCCAACCCCGACGACCCCAAAGATCACCGAGCCGAGCCACGACACATACGCCGCCAATCCGATGGCCGAGGTCTCTTCCTTGCCCAACTGTCCGGACAACAGCGTGTCGAAGAAGCCGATGCCGAAGATCAGCAGTTGCTCGGCAAGCACGGGAAGGACGAGTAAGTACAAGTCGCGCCGCAGATGGTCTGTCGCCGGTGCCAGTTCGAGGGAAGGATCGGCGGCGGGCATGAGCAGCAAGTTTTCGGTGAGAGCTTGGTTCGCTGAGATCGGGATTTGACGGGTGCCTCGGTCACGGCTGTGCGTGGCCGTGTCTTCGCGACCTAAGCAGCACGGCCACGCAAAG
>JAYTQJ010000536.1:0-1530 GCA_043746775.1 Schlesneria sp. | reverse complement strand
TGCGGCGACTGGTTTTTCAAGTAGGTCAGAGTGCTGCTCACGATGCGGCGCGGGCTGGTGGACGAATCTTCGGAAGTCGGCTCGCCGAGTTCTTGTTGGCGAGCTTCCAGCGCGGTGATGACGTGCCGCACCTGGCCCTGCCAGACCCAGGTGATCCACTTGCGGTAGACGGGCCAGCCGTCGCCACCAGACACGAGCGGCCGCATCTAGCGAGCCAGATCCACCAACTGCCGCGCCACTTCCGGAGGCACCTGCCTGCGTCCTTGAGCCATGAACGACATCCTTGTCGAAAGAGTTCCAAACGATTTATACAATAATACCTCACGCCCGACACACAAACCCCGTCCCGCACTCCTTGTAGGAGGGCGCACGACGCGGTTTGTGAATTCGGTTAGGCGGTTGATTTGTTGGTCGATTTGTAGTTTGTGAGTCCGGTGGCTTGGCGAGTTCGATTGGTCCAGAAGAGGTCGAGGGGGGGCGGTGTCGGAGAGTTGGTCGGCTCGAAGTTGTCGCAGGGCTTCGCCGCCGGAGGCGGACCAGAATTTTTCGCTCCCATTGAGCCGCTGGTTGATTTGTTTGACCGTCGACTCGATCGGGCTGGAGGTGATCGGCAGGCCAGATTGGTGATCGGCAGGGTAGTTCATCCGCGATTGCTGGTTGGTCAAGTACGTCAGCGTGTCGGCCACGATTTGGCGAGGATCGGTGGTCAGCGCGTGGATGAAGTCCAGAATTGGTACGTATTTCTGGTGCTTGAATTCGCGTTGCCAGATGCCCCAGTTGGTGGAACTGCCATCGGCGATGAAGGCTTTCAACAGCGCGGCCGCGAAAGCCCATTGACCACGCCCGAGCGGCCAACTGTTTGCCGAAGGTGGTGCTATCGGCCAGCGAGGCGATGACGTCGCACCAATGCGACTGAGCCGTGTTGGGCAAATCGCAGCGTTGGGCAAATCGCAGCGTTGCATCCGCCCGCCATCGGTGCTGATACAGACGACTTCCGGCGCTTTGATCCCGCGTGGAACCACCTCTTTTTCGACCAGCGTCAACGCCTCCCATTCGGCGATGGAGAGTTCGCGCTGCATTACACGCTCGCGACCGATCCGTTCGGTGAGCCGCTCGACACGCTTAGTGGTCAGCTCCACTTCCAAGGTCTCGGCCACGCTGTCCCGCGCCGACTGAAACGAGACCAGCTTGGTCGCCAGATGCACGGTCTTCTGCATCACCGCCGGCGACAAGTCTTCGTCAACGCTCAAGCCCAAGGCTTGGCTTTGAGGGAATCAAGTCCGCCCGCCGACCGATGAGGGAGGATGCAGGGCGGACGTAATAGTCCTCAAAAAAAAGCCCGCCGAGATTTGGGCAGGTAGGTCTTGGGTTCTTTCCATGGCACGGCTCCGGACTCGGTCTCCAGCGTCCGGTCTTGGGTGCCGATCTGCGCTGCCGTCTCACCCGCCTGCTTCGCCGCCTCAACCAACCGCTGTCGAATCTCCGGCGTCAACTTCGTCTTCCCATCCGTTCGCTTTGCCATCCTTGGAG
>JAYTQJ010000535.1:0-19232 GCA_043746775.1 Schlesneria sp. | reverse complement strand
GGTTCTTGTGCGACGACCGGCGGCTAGCGCCTTGCCGCTCACAAGACGGAGGTCGGCAGTTCGGGAAGTGATTGCGCTCCCGTTCCTAAGCTATCTCTTGCCGGTTGTCTTATGGCAGAACTTCATTCGGAACCGGGCCGTCATATGGCTCAGTGGCGGGGACACCGAGCAGTTCGGAGCCGGGGCCGATCGAATGAATTTCGGCTCCTTGTGGCAGGCCGGGATAGAGGTCGGACTTCGGGTACGGCACTGGCGATGAGAACTCGTCTGGTTCGGTCGTGAGGCGTTCTGATGCCCGGCCGGGTGATGCGAAGCTGCGTGCCCAAGCTCGGCGCAATGCCTCTTCTTGAGCGGCTTCGGTCCACTCGCCCTCCGCGAGTTGAATGCCATCATGTTCGAGCAGTGTGCCGCGTCGCATGTGGTAATCAGTGATGGCCTTGTTGTAGGCAATCAACGCGTTGAAGTAGGCGATTTCGGCGACTGCGTTGCTGGCCTGTGCCCGCAGCACGAGGTCCAAGGTGGCGTCCTTCACGCCCGCTTCGTACTCGGCCTGTGTCGTCTGAACGCGGCGAGCCGATGCGATCTTGCGATCGAGTTGTGTCTGTGCGGTGATGTACGCGCCGTCGATGCGCTGGATCGCCTCAGCCAGTTCGTGGCTGATGTCGAGTTCCTGCGCCGACAACAGAGCGCGAGCTTTGACCAGTTGCAATTCCGTGTTGTGCAACTGAGCGCGAGCCTGTCGGAAACCGATGGGCATGCTGAATTGCAGACCCAGATTCCAGCCGGTCAGATCGCCGCGCGACAGCGTGGAGTACGCGCTGTTGTAGCCCGCAGCCGTCACGCCATCGGCCTCTTGCTGCGAGGCCAACGACCGTCCGAAACCGTTGACTTGATACGACGACACGAGGTCGAGTCTCGGGTTGGTGACGTTCTCGGCGGCGATCCGTTGCAGTTCGAGACTCTTGATCTGCCACTTCTGGCGACGAAGTTCGACGCGCCGCGTGAGCGCTTCCAGCAAGCTCGACTCCCAGTTCACGATGAACTCAACTTCGATCGGGTCATCGGCGGGCCGGATGATGCGGCTGTCGTTGACGGGCAGTCCCAACATTCGACGAAGCTGGTTCTCGATCACGTAGACGCTGGCGAGCGCAGTCTCCACACGTGCCCGTGTTTCAAAGTAGTTCTCGCGTGCTTGAGCCTCGTTCCCCGCACTGCCGCCGGTCGCACCCGCTTCCATGCGGGCTTTTACTTCGCGCCACGTTCGCAACGAACTGTCGCGGTTGGCCAGATCGGCGTCGTACTGGCGATAGGCGAGGTACAGATCCCAATAGAGATCTTCCACGTCCCGCAGCATCACGATCACGGACGCTTCAAAGTCCGCGACGGAGATGTCGGTGTTGATGCGCGCGATCGACACACCTTGCGACACACCGACGATCGAGCCGAGTCCCGGTCGAGCCGGTCCCGCGATCCGCGTGTACTCGACACCCGCTCCGGCCCACAACGGTTGAACGTACTGCGCCTGAATCCCGCCCGAGTAACTGTTCGGAAACAGTGCGTTTGGCGAATTGGTGTCGAGGTAATTCCAGTTGTGATTGACGGCAAACGAGCCACCGTTCGCGAACTGCTTGCCAACCTGCGACGAGAAATTGGAAGTGTCGCTTGAGTTCACGAAGTCCGGCAGAAACGTGTTGTTCGCGTGCTGTGCGTTGTGTCCGAATCCGAGAGAGCTGGAGAAGGTGGCATCGAAGTCGGCGAGCGCCGCTTCCACGCCGCGATTGCCGAACAGGAAACCGGTCTCACGCAACGCTGGGTCGTAGATCGACGGGCTGTTGGAATTGAGTTGAGGAGCGTTGCGAGTCCGAATCAGCTTGTTGTTCGTGACGGCCGTCTGAATAGCCTCGGTCAACGTCAGGTTCCAGACTGCGTCCTTGTTCCGGTCGCGAATGGTGCGCGGCTTGAGTGAGAACGCGACTTCCTGCGGCGTCGGCTGATCGACGTTCGCATATTCGACCGCTAGCGACTTGTCCTTGTAGTGCTGGAGGTCCGCCTCACCCAAGTAAAAGACCTCGCGCGGCGCGCGGCAACCGACCAAAGCCGTACTCAGCAGAGCCGAGCCGAGCATCAGCGAGTTGATCCAACGCATGGAACGGCACCACTTCATCAGTCGGCTCCCTTTACCTCTTACCCCTCGCGCCGTCTTGCGCTCGTGGTGAATTCGACGCGGGAGGTACCATCAAAGTAGACGAGTCACTCCGTGATTCGAGTTCGAGTCACGGAGAGACTCGTCTATGCTGGCACCCGCGCAGCAGGCACGACCGGCACGCAAGGCAAATCACGCATCGTCAGTATCGGCCCCATAACCGGTAATGCTTCACGGTATTGATGTCGCGAGACCGGTTCTCAGCGAACGACCACGTGAAGTCCCGCACGCCCTCCGGCGTGATCTGCCGATGACAACCGTTGCTATACTCCCGTGCGGTCAGAGCGGTCTCGTTTGACCGCGTGGCGATTGGCCGCAATCCAAGTCAGGGCGTAGGTGCTGCCCACGCGACGATTTGGCTCAATGGCTTCATTCTTCTGCCAACGTTTTTTGACCGATTGGACACCTCCGCATCGAGACGGGAATGGCAAGAGAATGAGGGCAGGGGAATTCCAATGCACCGCTTGACCCTGATCGCGCGGCCGTTCAAATCCGCGCAAGCGAACAAGAACCTGAGACCTCGTAGTACGACGCTGCGTCAGCCTTGGCCGAGTGAGGCTGATATCCGCCGCACCGACGGTGTGGCTGGTCCCCGCCTCCCATTTTGAAGGGCAAATTGTGTTTGATCCCATTGAAGAAGACCCGCTGCAACCGCACGCGCGTTGGATGCACGCGGCCCTCGATCTTGCTCGACAAGCGTTCGAGGAGCAAGAAGTTCCCATTGGGGCGGTGATCGTTCACAACGACCGGATCATCGGCGCGGCGGGCAACCAGCGCGAGCAACTTCGCGACCCAACCGCTCACGCCGAGATGATTGCCATCACACAAGCGGCCGAGTCACTCGGGTCGTGGCGGTTGCTCGATTGCACGCTCTATTCGACACTCGAACCCTGTCCAATGTGCGCGGGTGCCATCGTGCAGGCCCGCATCCCGACGGTAATCTACGGCACGATCGACGAGAAAGCCGGGGCCTGTCACACGCTGTACCAGATCACCAGTGATCCGCGTTTGAATCACCGCGCGACCGTGATCGGCGGCGTATTGCAGGACGAATGTCGCGACATCCTCCGCGAGTTCTTCGCTTATCAACGATCGCTGGGAAAAAAATGAGCCGGATCGGGCGTCAGGCGGGTTCAACATGAGCAGGGCAATCACCTTTTCAGTCGGGTTCAGATCGGAGGTGGGGTGCCACGGTCACGGAGCTTCGACGTGGCCGTGCAAGGACGTGAAGGCCAATTCACAATCTCACGGCCACGTCGAAGCTCCGTGACCGTGGCACCCCATAGCCCAAATTCAACAAGACGATGGCTCAGCAACATCAGCGGAATTGCTCGCCGAGCAGGGCGTTCAGACGCTAGACTTACAACACGAATTGCCCCGGCTTCGGCGGGCATCGCTCGACGTGTGGGAGAGAACCATGAATCAAGACGGACTACTGATCTCGGAAGAGCCGTTCCTGCTGGAGCTGGCATTCCAAGACGACGATGTCGCGCCGAGCGGATCGCGGTGGATCGGACGGCTGTTTGGGATCGGCCTGAGCATCCTGTTCCATCTCTGGCTGCTCGCGACTCTGGCCGATGTGTCGTTTGAACTCCGTCCGAAGCTCGCTGACGAGCCGATCGAGTCCGACTTCACCGCGCTGCCGCCGCGCGAAGAGCCAATCGACTTCAAAGCCGTGGAACCGAAGTACGAACTCGCCAATCCCAGCGATCGTGAGATGGAAGTCCGCAAGTCGATGAACGCCGTGTCACTCGGACAGGAGATCGCCCAGAACCCGAGAATGGAAACGGCTCCGACGGCACTCCTCGACTTGAACGTCGAAGGGATGCGTCAGCCAATGTACGACATCCCGCAGGGGATCAATCTCAGTGAGAAAATGGTCGTCCACGGGACGACTGGCGAGGGACTGGTTCAGATCGAATCGGCTCTCGACCGCGTCACTTGGGAGATCGCTCAGAACTTGCAGGAGCGCAAGGTTCTGGTCGTCTGGTTGATTGATGCCTCGGGCAGTCTGGGACCGCAACGATTGGTGTTGCAACGGCGGCTCAAACGCATCTACGGCGAACTCAATGCGTTAGAACAGAACGAGCAGATTCCAAGACTCGACCAGCCCATCCTCAGCGGCGTGGTGACGTTCGGCGCCAAGACGTTGTTCATGACCAAGGAACCAACCGCCAAGTTTGAAGAGGTTCTCAGTGCCGTCCGCACCGCGCCGACCGATGAGTCTGGGGTCGAAAACGTGTTCGCGGCCGTCAACCAAGTGATGGACAACTGGAGCAAGTACCGCACGGACAACGGACGCCGCATCCTGCTCGTTACGGTGACGGATGAAGCGGGCGACGATCATGGCCCGACGATGGAACTGGCCATCACCAAGTGCCAGCGTTATGGAGCGAGAGGCTACGTGATCGGTCCCGCTTCGCCGTTCGGTCGTCGCAAGGGACTCGTCCCCTACGTCGCGAAAGAGAATGGGCAGACCTATCAAATCCCGGTCGATCTCGGCCCCGAGACCGTCGTCGTCGAGAACGTCGATCTGCCGTTCTGGTACGAAGGACCGCAGTACACGTACCTCTCGTCGGGTTACGGTCCCTACGCGTTGTCGCGACTCGTTCGAGAAACCGGCGGCGTCTACTTCCTCACCAACATGACAACGAATGCGGGACTCAGCACCGTCGGCGAATTCGATCCCGGTCTGATGAAGGCTTACGAGCCGGACTACAAGTACAGCTCACCCGATCAGTTCATGAAGGACATGATCAAGCATCCATTGCGTGCGGCTGTCGTCGGAGCGGCCGAGTACAGCCAGACGACGAACCTCCGCGCGCAAGGGACTCCGCAGATGGAGTTCCGCGTGCAGCCAGGCAACTTCCGGCAAGCATTCACAGACGCACAACGTTCGGCGGCGATCAGCAGTTTGGCCGTCGATAACATCCTCGCGCGGATGCCGCCTAACGTGGACAAGCTCTACGCCTCAGAGCCATCCGCCCGCTGGCGACTCGCGTTCAGTTTGAACTACGGTCGTCTGCTCGCTCAAAAAATCAGAGCCTTTGAATACAACTCGGCGTTGGCTCAATTGAAGACGGGCTATGCGGAGGCGGACATTCAAACGAAGGTCAACCACTTCATCTTTCGCCCGAGTCGTGAGCTGACCTACGCCCCGTCGCTGCGCAAACAAGTGGGTGTCGCGGAGGCACATCTTCAGCGAGTCATCAGCGAAGCGCCGGGAACTCCGTGGGCGGTCATGGCCGCGCGCGAACTGCGCGACGGCTTCGGTATCAAGCTGATCGAACGTTTTATTCCGCCCGCCCCGCCCGCTCCGAAGAACAAAGAAACCAAAGCGAAGCCCGCTCCCAAGTTCGCCAACGAACAGAAGAAGGTCGCGACAAAGCCAACGCCAAAGCCGGTCCCGCCCGTGCTGCCAAAGTTGTGAGTCAGGCCTGTTCCGTTCTCCTCGTCCTTCATTCAGGGGCTGTGCATCTATTACGTCCGAGAATTTCGGAAGTGATCGTGTCGTTCCCAAGGGTTGCCGTTACACGGAGGCTCAGTTCTGAGCCATCTTTCTACCACACATTTTTCTGCCGGTTTCTTTGAGGAAGCGGCAGAAAAATGTGTGGTAGAAAGATGAGAGTTCGTGCCGTCCTGCGGTTTGGAGCCTGATCGTCAACTGCGAACTTTCGAAGACTGATTCTGCACAGCCCCTAAGCGTGTGGGACTGCCACTCAGTTTTGAACCATGCCTCCGATCCTCAAGTACAGTTGTCGAGTGGTTCCACGAAATCCTCTCGCAACGGTGTTCAACGAAAACACCCCGGCGACCGAGCGGTCGCCGGGGTGTTCTGATTTTGAATTCGGAGTGACGAAGACTCACTGTGCCTGGTTCAAACTTGGGCGATCAGGCGTTGAGGTAGCCGTTCTTTTCAAGGTACGCGATCACTTCGTTGGTCAGTTCTTCGATCCCCTTGTTGTTGGAGTCGAGAACCAACTCGGGCTTTTCGGGACCTTCGTACGGGTCGCTGATGCCGGTGAAGTTCTTGATCTCGCCCGCGCGGGCCTTCTTGTAGAGACCCTTCGGATCACGCTGCTCGCACGTTTCGACAGTGGCATCGACGAGGATTTCGATGAACTCACCCGGTTGCAGCAACGCGCGGACGGCATCGCGGTCGGCGCGGTAGGGCGAGATGAACGCGGTCAGCGTGAAGTTGGCGTTGAGAGCGAACAGCTTTGCCACTTCACCGATGCGACGGATGTTCTCGGCACGGTCTTCGGCGGAGAACCCGAGGTTCTTGTTCAGTCCCATGCGGATGTTGTCGCCATCCAGCACGACACTGTGCTTTCCCGCGAGGCTCAGTCGGTGATCGACCGCGTTGGCGATCGTGCTCTTACCGCAGGCGGACAGTCCGGTGAACCACAGCACGGCCCCCTTGTGTCCATTCAACTTGGATCGTTCGTCCTTCGTCACTTTGTGTTCGTGCCAGGTGACGTTGGTGGCCTTTTGCTCGGTCATGGACAGAAAACTCCTTGCGTGATTTGAGTCAAAACAATTGTCATTTCCGACCCAAACCAAAGGGGTCGAAGCGTGAGGCCGAGTTTAGGGAATGCCGTGATCGGTGGAAAGGCATTCCAATAGGAGGCGTTTCGGCGGGCCGGCAGCGTTGTTTTCGATACTAGCAGTCACTCGATTCGGGTGAGTGTCAGGAGTGATCGCGGTCACTATGATCCCGCCCCCTGTTTCTGATCCTTGCCGAGGACGGGGTTCCGCCTTTCTGACCGGAGTGGCCCGCACGCATGTCCTATCGCAGCGTCAAACGCCTGCTGGGTGAAACCAGCCTCGAACGGAAGTGTCGCCTGTTGTTTGGTGGCGGTCTGTTGCTGTTGATCTCGGGCAGCTTCTGGATTTACGCGAGGCAGATGCAGCAGCTCGTGTTCGATCAGAACACGGACCTCGCGCGGTCGCTGGTCGCAAAAGTCGTTCTAGAAAAACACGCCATGCGGTTTGAGAAGGACAACGGCAAGGAACCGCACATCGAGCGCATGTCACACGACCTCAAACCCGATGACCTCAAGGGAGGCAAATGGGCGCTGCTCAACCCCAATCCGAGCGATGCCGCCTCGCGATTTCTCAACGACAACGACTTCGATGCCTACGCGGAAATCTCGAAGGGAAAATCGGAGTTCAAACAAATTGACCGCAAGTCACAGGAGTTTCGGTTCTATGCCGAAGTCCGCGCGACGGAAGCGTGCCTCGATTGCCACCGGGGACTGGATCACGGTTCCGACAACAAGTCGGGTGAAGCACTGCAACTGGGTGCCCGGCTGGGATTGGCCAAGATTACGATCCCGCTCAAGAAGACCTACAGCTCGTTGTCCTGGAACAATGCGATCCTGCTTTCGACAGCGATTGTGACCGCTTTTCTGGCGATGCTCGCCGCGTACACGATCGTGCGGTATGTGATCGTCAAGCCGGTGCTGCACCTGAAAGAGGTCAGCGACGCCATCACGCGTGGCGATCTCGACCAGCGGGCCGACATCCGCACGGGCGACGAGTTCGAGGAACTCAGCCACGCCTTCAACCGCATGCTCCGCCATCTGACGACCGTCCAGGAAGACCTCAAAAAGCTGAACAGCGGGTTCGGTGCGAAGGTGGACGAATTGGCTCAGGCCAACCTCCAGCTCTACGAGATGAACAATCTCAAAAACGAGTTTTTGGCAACGATGAGTCACGAGCTGCGCACGCCGCTCAATTCGATTCTCGGTTTTAGCGACGTGTTGCTGTCGAACGCGCAGGTGCTGAACGACAAGCAACGCCGCTACGTGGGACATATCCAATCGTCGGGCCGCACGCTGCTGAATCTCATCAACGATGTTCTCGATCTTGCCAAGATCGAGAGCGGAAAAATGGAGCGGCATCCGGTCGAGTTGTCGCTCGCCGACCTGATCGAACGGACGGTCGGATCGATGACCGCGCTGGCCGACAAGAAAAACATCGACCTCAACTGGCAGGTCGATCCCGAATTGCCCGTGCTGCTGCAAGACCTCGGCAAGCTTCAGCAAATCCTCGGCAACCTGCTCTCGAACGCGATCAAGTTCACGCCGGAAGGAGGCCGCGTGCAGGTCCGCGCCGAGCTGCGCGAACCCGGCCGCTTCGCGCTGGTCGTCGAAGACACCGGCATCGGCATTCCGCTCGAAGATCAGGAACGCATCTTCGAGAAATTCCGTCAGGGCGCGGCGATCTCCGGCCAGCGCGACTCACTGACCCGCGAGTTCGAGGGCACCGGACTCGGGCTGTCGATCACCAAGGAACTGTCGAAGTTGCTCGGCGGTGAGATCAGCTTGCAGAGCGAGTTCGGCAAAGGGAGCGTTTTCACGATCGACTTGCCGCTGCGAGTCGAGTTCGTGACGGCCGTCGTCGAATCCCGAACTCGTCCCGTCGCGGAGGCCGTCGATCTGCAAGCCGAACGCCCGTCGTCGATCAATCGACCACCCACGGCAACGTGATGCGGGGTGCAGTCGTCAATTTGTGGTCTTCCAACGAAATGCTGCGGGGCCTGAGAAGGTAGCCCTGTCGCTCCGCGACAGGAGGCGCGATCAGCAGGGGGCGTTGATCTGCCAAATCACCTCGAATCAACGGCAAACGCCACTCGTGTGTTCTCGCTTCCTGTCGCGGAGCGACAGGGCTACCACCCATTGGCGACTGCACCCCGTGACGCGGTCGTTGTTCTCCGCCGATTGACCGTGCCAAACGGCCCACACATAATCGCGTTCGCTTTAACAACGCAGTGCATCACTGATGGCAGATCCCTCTCTACAAATTCCCGGTGTCACAGCATGGCGGACTGGCTCAGTCGAGCGACCGATGCCTTTCGCAAGCAGGCCCCTCCCGCGCCGGAGACTTACGAAGTCGGCTGCGACTGCGGGATGCGTCTCTGTGGTGAACGTACAGCAGCGGCTCAACGACCGGCCTGCCCCACCTGCGGTTGCCGAGTGTTTGTGCTTCCAGCCAACGTGTATCCGCGAACGGTGAAGCCTGCGCCGCTGCTCCCTCCGCTTCCCGTGAAGCCGACCAAGACGACGAAGAAGGATCGCGAATCGTCCGGGTTGGGAGCCACATCCAAGACGCCGCTCCCTGCCAACTGGCAGGCGGACTCCGACGCGACGGCTCCGACCGTGAGTGAATCCGGAATCGTCCTCGACACGCGGACAAGACTCATCACGCCCGTTCGTCTGATCGCGCTGGCGATGCTCGTCGTGTGCGGTCTGACCGGCTGGGGGCTGTTGCGGCGAAACAGAATTGAATCGGCGAAGGCCATCGTGGCGAAGGCAACCGAGGAAGGAATCCGAGCGATCCGTGAGGGGGATTTCGACGGCGCAGCCCGCGATTTGATGATCGCCCGCGAGGCGGTCGATCTGTTGAAGCGCACCGATGCCGAAGCGCAGTCGGTACGGCGGCTTTGCCGCGAAGCGATCGCCGCACGCGGCTTGGCGAGCGACTCCCTGTTGGAGGCGATTCATAAATCGCTCGCCGACACTCGACCGGGCGACAAGGAGGCCAAGCGGTTCGACGGCTTGTACCGTGACGCGTGGGTGTTGTTCGACGCAAAGTTGATTGTGCCCGATGACGCCGCGCGGCCGAGTCTCGTCGATCTGGCGATCACTCACGCCGGTCGCCCCGTTCGCATCGAGACGCGTTCGGAACTGATCCGTCGAGCCGCACAGCAATCGTCCGCCGAGTCGCAGCACCGAGTCATCTTCGCCGCGAAGTTGGCTCGTCTCTCACCCGCACACGATGCGCAGACCGAAGCGGTCCTCACGCTCGACGATGACTCGGCATTCCTGTGGGGAACATTCGAGACCTACGCGGCGCTCGGCTACACGGAAGACGACGCCGAGGAATTGCGGCTGACCCGCGATCTGCTCGAACGACAACTCGAAGCGACGAAGGAGATGAAATGAACGCACGCATTCCATCACGATGTTTGAGTGCCGGAGCCGCGTACGCTTCGCATCTCACTCCACAGAGCTGGCCACGGTGGCTCGCGGCCCTCTCGCTGCTCGCGGTAGCCTTCTTAACTGCGGTATTCCCTCCGACCTCGTTCGCTGCCGAGAGCGTCTGGTCGGTCGAGTTTCTCAACTCGCGCAAGGCCGAATGGGAGCAACTCGTCGGTCCCACCGTGCGGGTCGAGGGGCGAGTCGGTCTGCACGGCAAGGGGAATCTGCGACTGGCCAAGTGTGACCTGAACTTTCACGTCACCGAGTCGCAATTGCGTTTGTTGGGCACCAAGAAAACGGTCGAGATCACCGGTCGCTTTAAGCGAGAAATCGGCAAGGTCTGGTTTGAAGTCACTCAGATTCAAGCTATCCCCTCCGACCTAGAGCAGTTTGAATCGCGATCGTCCAAACTGCGAAACCCACGTCCCGCCGAGTGGTATGAACTCGGCGCTTGGGCCGTTGAGAGGAGCCGTTTCTACGACGATGCCGAACTCGCCAAACGGGGAGCGTCGGCGTACTCGCAGGGCTTGAAAGCCGATTGGCGTTTGCTCCCTGCTGACGATGGTGAAGCTCGCCTCAAACTCGCGATCCAAGCGAAGGAGTACAAATTTCCCGAGGACCAGCGGATGGAACTGCTTCACGAGGGCCATCGCCAACTCTGGCAAGCGGCCTTAAAGGTCGAGCAGCCAGCGGCCGAGTCTTGGCGGCAACTGGCCTCACGTCTGGCAAAGGACTTGCCCGGTTGCACACAAGCGTTGCCCGAGTATCCCGTCGAGTTGAAGCAGCGTTACGACCGCGAGCCGTTGACGGTCTATCGCGAGGCTTCGACGGAAACACGCTTGCAACTGCACCGCATGTTTTATGCGGCCATCGTGTTGAGGCCGATCATCAGCGAAGCGGCTGCCGACGGTCGCGATGGCCACACGATCGCGGATCGAATTGAGCAGACGATCCCCGAAGAAAAGGCTCTCGCCGCGAAGTTCCGCGAAGGAAGACTCGCGTGGCGACTGACGCGCGTCGCCTCCGTCACGCGACAGGAAGCCGAACAACTGGCGAGCGACTACCGCGCTCGGCAACAACCCGCCATCGCGACACAAGCGTTGCAAACGTGGTTGAAGGCGCGCGAGAGTCGGATGCGCGACGACGGTTCTCACAGCCTGCTCCAGCACGCCGAAGAGTACATCGAGCTATTGAAGGACGAGGACAAAGCAGCCTCGCTGTTGATCGAGGCTTACAAACTCGACCCGAAGTTCGAGGATGTCACTCAACGCCTGTCGTCGCTCGGCTACAAGCCGGATCGCGGCACTTGGACCAAGGGTGGGGCATCCCCTTTCCGCCCGAGCCAGCCCGCACCGGATGACACTCCTCCCGGGGGAGTCTCCATCGGCATGACGGCCTCGGCGCTGAAGGCCGTCATGGGTGGACGACCCGAATCGATCAGCCGCGCCATCACCAAGTCGGGCGCGATTGAAATCTGGAACTACGGCGACAGCGGCGGTGCGCGGCTGACCTTCCATCTCGAACGAACCGGCCGCAGCGAACTGAAGGTGATCGAATTCATCAACGGCCGTTAGCGAGCCTGTTGAAACAGCCGTAACATGCTTGGCCAACATCTCCAAGACCAGTTCGTGCCGCGTGCGAAACTTCGTCCCCTGCGGCACGCCGGCCTTCTTCATCCGCGCCACATCCTTCGTCCATTCCTCGGGCAGAGACAGACGCATGTCAACGAGCGTCTGTTCGTGCCGCGACGTATCCCAAGAACACGGCCACCTGACAGTTGTCGGTCTGGCCGAGTCGACCACACCATTGCCGCGTGACCCCGACCGACTCGCGCCCCGACTTCGGAAACCACGACGGATCGAACACGAGAACCCCGTCCGGTGTGCCCAACTCGCGACCGATCTGCCGCGCGAGTTCGTCTCGCAGCGCACTGTCGTGCCACTCCGCAGCCCCGACCAGCCTTGAAGTGCTCCGCGTTGGGCGCGGACGTGCTGCAACGGCAACCGCTCCTGACCGAACCGGTACGCGATCGGCTCGACGTTCTTGTGCGACAGGTCGGACAACTATCCCTGCACAAACGTGAGCGCATGCTCCGCCCGTTCCCGCCGTCTCAACGACGCCACAAACGGCTCCCTAAATCGCTCCAACCGAGGCAGCACTCGCTCAAAAATCGCCGGGGCCACCTCACACTCCGCCAACACAGCTTCCTTCCGAGCCTCGAACTCACTCGCCTCCATGCGACTGCTCCTTCCCGAAAATTGCGGTCCATCGCAAATCGCTCAAGAAACAGTCAACAAAAAACTGACGCTGCGACAGCAGAAGCCAGACAGTCGAACTAGGGAAGTCGAGGTAAACCCCTGCAAGATAGGGGTTTATTCGTTTTTGGCCTCAACCGCTTACGGGGCGTTTCCGGGCCTTGGAAGGCCGCTCTGCACACAGGAGTGCATACCATCTGCACTGAGTGCCCTTCGGTTGTCTTGAGACAGAACTCGCGCGTCCGCGAAACCTGATGCTGGTCGTTCAGCCGGATAAATCGTGAAGCCACTTGACCAACCTTTCGTAGCCTCAAGCCCTACGCAGCAGACTGCAACCAACCGCCGTCAACAGGGAGAATGATGTCGTCTCTTACCCCCCCCATAGATCATGAACGGGCTACAAATACCCACGGCTCGAGCTAGCTCAACAATTGCGCTTTTTGGAAGAAAACGCACATCTCATCAAGCTCGCCAAACACTACGCACACCAGACATGTGGTACTTGGGGATGGCCTACGCCTCACCCCACCAGTTTGAACGCCAATGCAAAAACCAAGAAAAAACCGTTCGACTTGTCCGTGAAGCTGACGGCACCTCACCATATTCATCATTCATTCACCCTACTTCGAGATACGGCGTCGAAGGGTCGGTTCCAAAAAACAAACGCATCAAGGCTGTGATCGTTCCCATCCGCATTTCACATACTCAACGTACCCCAAAGCCCATAACGATTTGATATGTTTCGCCTCCTGCACCCCGGCCGACGCCACAATGGTTTCGGCGAAATGCCCATCAAAACCGGCTTAGCTCACCGGCTGAAAGTCAGGCTCAGTGGGCAGGCAGGGTGAGAAGAGAACCTGTGGAGTTGAAACACACCAAGAATTCTCGATGAAAAACAGCCCTTCGATGATTGACAACTTGAACTGACAACACTTTACTCTGCTTCCGGGTCGCCGCTGACGTGTGCCCCAGACAAGGATGTCGAGCAGGGAAATGGACTTTTCTGAGTCGCGAGGTCGCAGTATTTGGTCACGAGATCACAACCTGAGGAGTAGAAAATGTCGGAAGCAAAGAAGGCGAAGTCCAAGACGGAAGTACTCACGGCTTTGGCGGAGGCCACCGGACTGACCCGCAAAGATGTCGGAAATGTGTTTGCTCAATTGAGTGAACTGATTGGCAAAGAGATCGGTAAGAAGGGGCCTGGTGTCTTCAGCTTCCCAGGACTCCTGAAGATTCAAGTGATTCGTAAACCAGCGACCAAGGCCACGACTCGCAAGAACCCTTTCAAGCCCGATGAAATGATGGAAGTTAAGGCCAAACCCGCTCGCAATGTTGTGAAGGTTCGGCCGCTCAAGTCCCTCAAGGAAATGGCGTAGCCTCCCGAGTGCGAGCGTGAGACATTGAATCGCTCGCCAGAGGCTCCCGGTTGGAAGGAGCTTATTATGCTTGTCTTGTCTCGCAAGAGAAACGAAAGCATCGTCATCGACGGCTCAATTGTTATCACGGTTGTTGAAATCCGTGGTGATAAGGTTCGACTTGGTATCGAAGCCCCTCGTGAAGTGCCGATCCACAGGCAGGAAGTTTCAGCAGCGATCGTTGCCGAGATGGAACTGTTGGTGGTAGCGAAGTCTGACAGTGAAGAGTGATCACTGGTCTCCCTGAGCCGATGGTGTTTGGGTTGCCGGTGATTTTTTGAAAGATAAGTGTTCGCTGCGGTTCCTCTCAGTGCTTGATGGCCCCATCGTCTAGAGGCCTAGGACAACGGATTTTCAGTCCGTGAACTGGGGTTCGAATCCCCATGGGGTCAGTATTTCGGTTGAGGTTGAATCGCATCGAATAGAAGGCCCCTGCTCACGCAGGGGCTTTTTTTGTTTCTCTTGTGAAACGCTTTGCCCGTCTGTTGAGTGAGCTTGGCCATGCGGCGACGTGTGAGTAAGGTCGCTGGCTACAAATGGAGAACACGGTTTTGAGACCATGATTCTCGTCCCCTCGTCGAACGAGAGTGCTTCTGGCAGCGAGCGGCGAGGGCCAAGCGTCACATCAGCGAATCTTCAGGCTAGCCACAGCGAGCAGGGCCAATAACGCCGAGCCGATCCAGAATCGGACGACGATCTTCGTTTCGGAGATGCCTCGAAAAACAAAGTGATTGTGGAGTGGGCTACAAGCGAGAACTCGGCGTCCTGTGAATCGATAGCTGGCGACTTGAGCGATCACGCTGAGCGTCTCCACGACGAAGACGCCGCCCACAATGATAAGTAGCGTCTCTTGTCGCACCACCAACGCTCCATACCCAAGGAGCGCGCCAGTCGGAAGCGAGCCGGTGTCGCCCATGAAGACTTCGGCAGGGTGGCAGTTGTACCAGAGGAACCCGAGCATGGCTCCGACCATGGCCGCAAAGAGCACGCCCAACTCACCGGCTCCGACCATGTGTGGGATGCTGAGATATTCGGCCATCAAGCGGTGGCCACTCAGGTACGACAGGGCTGCAAACGCGAGGCCCGCGAAAACCAAACAGCCCGCTGCGAGGCCATCGAGTCCGTCCGTCAGATTGACTCCATTGGAACTGCCGACCATGACGAAGGCGGACCAACCGATAAAGCCAACTCCGAGAAACAGGCTCATTTGTCCGAATGGGAAGACTAAGTCCAACCCCTGCGGCTGGCTGAGTTGCACCATGTAGAGCCACGACGAAATGGCCAGTGCGAAGACGAATTGCGCGACGATTTTTTGTCGGACCGTCAGACCTCGTCGCTTGGTGCTGATCTTGATCCAATCATCCATCGCGCCGAGGCAGCCGAATCCGATGACGACGAGTAGAGCCTGAATCACGTAGCGATTGGAGAGGTCCGCACAGCAGACCGCCGCCACCACGATCGCGGCCACAATGAACAAGCCACCCATCGTGGGTGTGTTGCTTTTGGCGGCGTGGAGTTCGTTGAGTCGGGCCGAAGCACTGTCGATCCGTTCGCGGAAGCGCGACTTCAGCCAGCGGATGGCAAACGGCCCGCACACGACGGCGGTCATGAACGACACCATTGCGGCCAATGCAATGCGCGCGGTGAGAAAGACGTGAGAGTCGCCAGTCGCAGCGTCCGCGAGCCAGAAACCATAGTGTTTGAGGAGCCAGACGAGCATCAGCGGCGATCCAAGGGCACTGGTAACGGATTAAAAACCAACCCGAAGCGTCAGCGAGGAACGATGCCGTCTGGCCTGTGTGGAGCAATTCCTCGCTGACGCTTCGGGTTGGTGTCAGCCAAGCGACTCCAGCCGCTCGAAATACGGAGCCGGGTGCCGGGAGATCATCTCCCGGCACCCGGTCGTTGGTTTCGCCACCGAGACAAACAGAACGACTGACCCAGTAGCCGCTTCATCTGCTCTTCAAGCACTCGCGGCCGGCGCGACCCAGACCGCATGGATTCCCGCAAACCCTGCACTCGTGACGAAACCGTTTCTCCTGCTGTGTTGCTGTGATTCGCTCAGCCGTGTTGATGAGAGGCGGGCTTCAATGCCCCGAACGTAACGTGCCGTGTGAGCGAGCGAGTCGGGGTGCCCCGCGTGAAACGGCCTCGCACACGCTGCAGGTTGGTATTGAAACAGACTCAGGCACAGTGCCGTTGAGTCGCATCTCCTCTCAACGACATTTCGAGGCTGGCTCGATCTCGTAGCCAGTCGATGATTCGTTCCATGCGTGTGGCGCGTGAGCCTTTGACGAGTAGTGTGTCACCCGGTTCAAGCCAGCAATCAAGAACTGCCTTCGCAGTTTCGATGTCGGGCGCTGCGGCGATGCGATGCGGAGCCATTCCGGCGCGTTCGGCCCCGATGGCGATGTCATCCGCGTGTGAGCCGCAGGCCAGCAGGAGTTCGATGCCGAGTTGAGCGACCAGTGCGCCGATCTGTTCGTGTTCGTGAGCGGCCGTCGGACCAAGTTCCTTCATGTCACCGAGGACCACGATGCGCTGACCGATCCCCGGCAGTTCGAGGTCTCGCATCATTTGGCACGCGGCGGCGACCGACTTCGGGCTGGCATTGTAGGTGTCGTCGATCACAGTCCACGAGCCGATTCGCTTGAGATTGCAGCGACCCTCAATCGGCTGGAAGTACGACAACCCCTGCACGAGTGACTCGGACCGCACGCCAATCTCGCGCGCGATCGCGATGGCACACAGCACGTTGGTCAGGTGATGGCGACCGCAGACTGGCACGTCGAACTCAACTCCGTCCGCATGGAACCGCAGTCCCTCGAAGGAGGCTTGAACGCGCGTCGCCTGCAAATGGTTGTCGTCCCCTTCACCGACGAAGATCACGGGACAGGGTGCTCGATCAGCCATCTGTCTTAGAATCGGATCGTCGCCCGGCAGGACGGCAAACCCGGTCGAGGGGAGGCATTCGAGCAACTCGCCCTTCGTTTGAATGATTGCGTCGAGACTCCCGAAGCTGGCGAGATGAGCGGGGCCGATGGCCGTGACAACGCCGATTTCCGGGATCGCGATCTCGGCCAGTTCGCGAATGTCGCCGGGTCGAGACGCTCCCATTTCCAAGACAGCGAACTCGTGCTGCTGCTCGATATCAAGCAGGCTGAGAGGCAGCCCGATCAAGTTGTTGAAGTTCCTGCGGCTCCGCAGCCCCTCAAATTCGGAGGCGAGCGCGGCATGAATCAGATCGCGTGTCGTGGTCTTTCCAACGCTGCCGGTCACACCGATGACGAGGGTTTCGAGAGTCGAGCGATACCAGCGTGACAACCGTCCCAGCGCGGCGAGTGGATCGTCCACGAGCAGCGACTGTCCTCCGGTCGATTGACCGCGCGAGTGACTCGTCACGCAGAGGGCCGCGCCTCGTTCGAGTGCTTGCGGGATGAAGTCGTGGCCGTGGCAATGATCGCCTTGCAAAGCCCAAAAGAGATCACCCGATCGGACTTCGCGCGAGTCAATGCAAACACGGGCGAACGAAAGATCGGCTGCTGGCGACGACGCCAACTGGCCACCGGTGGCATCGATCAGGTCACTCAGATTGAGCCGTTCCATGGTCAGGCACTCGCTCGCCGTTGCTGGCCCAGTTGTGGTCGCCATCGTTCCGACAGAAACGCGCGTGAGACCTGTCGATCATCGAACGGGAGATGTCGCCCGTCGATGATCTGTTCGTTCTCGTGCCCTTTGCCTGCGATCAGCACGCTGTCGCCGGGTCGAGCCAGTTCGAGTGCCCGCTGAATCGCCGCCGCGCGATCCGGTTCGACGATCGACTCACAATGCGAGGCCGACATGCCCCTGACGATTTCGTCGATGATCGCCAGCGGGTTCTCGCTGCGCGGGTTGTCACTCGTGACGATCGCCACATCGGCGAGCAACGCGGCACGTCCGAGGAGCGGTCGCTTGGCGCGATCGCGATCGCCACCCGCACCAAACACACAAATGATTCGCCCCGGCGTGATGCTCTTCAAACTTTGCAGGCACCGCCGCAGCGCGTCATCCGTGTGCGCGTAATCGACGAAGACTTCAAACGGCTGGCCACACTGGATTCGTTCGAGTCGGCCGGGGACACAGTGAAACTGCTCGATCCCGGCGACGATTTCGTCGGGAGTGAGTCCCAGATGGAACGCGATGGTCGCAGCGGCCACGCAGTTGGAAATGTTGTGTCGCCCGATCAGTGATGTCGCACAGTCGAGTGTTGTGCCGTGGAGTGACAACCGGAAGCGGCTCCCCTCCATCGACTCTTCTCGCACTTGGGCCGCCACGTCGGCCGTGGGGCGCAGTCCATACGAAACGAACGACATCGAATCGGCAACGTGATCTCGCAGCGACCAGCTTCCGGGATCATCGGCATTCAGAGCGACAAGGCCCCCCGGCCGCACGGTCTCGAGTACGCGGGCTTTCGCCGCGCGATACGGCTCAAAGCTGTGGTGATAGTCGAAGTGGTCTTGAGTGATGTTCGTGATGAGGGCCGCTTCGAGTTCAATCCCGGCCGCACGGCCTTGATGCAGCGCGTGGCTCGACAGTTCGATCGCGGCGTGAGTCGTCCCGCGTGCAGTCATGCGATGCAGCCAACGGGCCAGCGACCGAGAATCGGGCGTGGTGAGACTCGCCAGTTCGATCGCGAAGCCGTCCGAGTACTCGACCGTTCCCAGTACGCCGCAGCGGCGACCGGCTCGTTCGAGCATCGTGCGCACGATCCAAGTCGTGGTGGTCTTGCCGTTCGTTCCGGTGATTCCCGCAACATCGAGCCGTCGTGTTGGGTCGCCCGCCAGAGCTTCACACACACGCGAATACGCGGATCGCACATCGGGAACGACGCATTGCGGCAGAGACATTCCCGGTAGAGGTCGATTCACCAGCAAGCCGTTCGCTCCGCGCGAGACCGCTTCATGAATGAACTGCGCCCCATTCGCCTTCGCGCCCTGAACGACCGCGAACAGACTTTGAGGAGTCACGTCGCGGCTGTTTTGGAACGCATCGGTCACACAGATGTTGGCACAGCCGACGAAGCTCGCTTGTGGGAACAGACGACGCAGACTGACTGCGACTGGGAATGTCGAGATCGTCGAAACCACCGCGAACGCCTCCATGCGGACACGACCGAAATCCTTTCAGCCGCCGAGCGGCGGACTTGTCCCCGATCCGCTGAAAACGGTCAAGGCGATCTTGTCTCGGGCTATACCTCACGCGGCACAAAGTGAGAGGTTTCTGAACGGGGCGGCGTCAGCCCAATGGCACTCACTTTGAGCGATTTTCGAATTGACGTTCAGTGCGACGTAGCTGAATTCGTGAGAATTCAGCCGGCTTTGATGATCGTCTGAAG
>JAYTQJ010000534.1:0-7894 GCA_043746775.1 Schlesneria sp. | reverse complement strand
AGACGGACATTCGGGATATCAAGGTGACGCTGGAGTTGGAAAAGATCCGCGCCAGGAGTGTGGACACGGTGATGAAAGAACTGACGACGTCGGTGGTGGCGTATAACCTTGTGGTGCAATTTCGGCGACAGGCGGCGGAGATCGCGAAGGTGCCTCCGCGCGGGCTCAGCTTTACGAGTGTATGGACGACGTTTCAAACCAGCCTGCTGCGACAGCCCGCGTGTTCCTTGGACATGTGGGAAGATCGATACCAACGGGCGTTGGGCTACGCGGCGAAGGACAAGCTTCCCAATCGCCCTGGGCGGAGTTTCCCGCGGGTGGCGCATCCGCGCCGGCCGAAGACGACGAAATACCAACAAAACCTCGCGCGAACGAAATCGAAGTTACCCAAGGACGGCGAACCCCCCGAGCCAAAGTAAGTGCCATTGGGCTAGCGCCGTGCCGCTCAGTTGGACAACCAACACAGATGGCGGAGAACCGAAACTATTTTACGGTCCCATTTCCGCCGCCACTCACAGTTCCGTCTGCTGGGCACGGCAACTCAACATCAAGTCACTTGTGGAGGTCCGACATGAATCGACGATGGCAGTGTGGACTGTTTGGCGTGGTGGTCCTGTTCGTGTGTGGCTCGATTTGCATCTGCGGCCCCAAGAGCGTGGCCGATGACGGCCTGCGCGAGCGACTCAAAGATGCCAACGGAGTGCGAACCGACCTGTGGGTCTACAACGACATCGGGCAGGCGAGGACCGAGGCGAAAAAACTCAACAAGCCGATCTTCGTCACGTTCCGCTGCGTCCCGTGCAAGGACTGCGCGGCGTTTGATGCCGATGTCGCCAATGGCAATGACCGCGTGCAGGCTCTCGCCAAAGAGAAGTTCGTCTCAGTGCGGCAGGTCGAGATGAAAGGTGTTGATCTCTCGCTGTTCCAGTTCGATCACGATCTGAACTGGGCCGGAATGTTCATCAACGCGGACGGCGTCGTCTACGCGCGGTATGGGACTCAAAGTGCCGAGGGTTCCGATGCGTACAACTCCATCGAGGGGTTGCTCAACACAATGAACCGCGTCCTCGAACTGCACGCCGCACATCCGAAGAACGCGGCCGAATTGAAGGGGAAGCGGGGCGAACCGAAGCCGGTCAGCAGTGCCCTCGAATTGCCCGGCCTCAGCAACCCCGCGAAGTATGCGCAGGAGACGACGCGGTCCAATTGCATCCATTGCCACAACATTCACGATGCCGAACACAAGCACGCGCTCGACACCGGCAAGTTCTCGATCGACATGATGTACAAGTTCCCGCTGCCGGACAGTCTCGGCCTGAAGATCGACCGCAAGAGCGGCGTCCTCATCGAGAAGGTTCTTCCCGACTCCGCCGCCTCCGTCGCGGGCCTGATCCCCAATGAAGAGGTCGTCCGCATGAACGGCCAGCGCATCACCTCGATCGCCGACATGCAGTGGGTGCTGCACAACTTGCCTCTTGGTGACGCTCAAGTCGAAATCGAAACGAGCCGCTCGGGCAAGCACACCGTCGCGCTGAAGTCCGGCTGGAAGCAGTACGACTTCTCGTGGCGCGGCTCGATGTGGAACGCTCCGCCCCGCTTCCAAGTCTGGACGCCGGTCCTCTCGAACGAAGCCCGCGAAAAACTGAACCTCCCCGCCACCGACACACCTCTCGAAGTGAAGTGGATCAACAAGCAAGGCAAAGGTGGCCAACAAGCCTTCGCCGACGGCCTCAGAGAAAAGGACATCATCGTCGCCATCGCCAGCCAACCCGCCCGCCTGAACACCAAAGAGTTCAACATGCACATCAAGCTGAACTACAAAGTCGGCGACCAACTTCCGCTCACCATCCTCCGCAACGGCGAACGGCACGAGTTGAAGATCAAACTCGTCGAGTGATGTGGGTGAACCTGTAGGGTGCGTGGGGTCCTCGGAACGCACCATCATCTGTCATCGAGCCGGTGCGTTCCGAAGACTCCACGCACCCTACGAATCTCGTTCAGACCTTCACTCTGCTACCACCTGCTCGGGACTCCCCAGATACTTCACGAGGTCTCGAATCTCTTCCAACTTGAGGCGGTTGAGCAAGCCTTCGGGCATCATCGAGACCGGTTGTTGTGCCCGTTCTTCGATGTCTTGAGTCGCGATGACGACTCGTTCGGTGGCGGTTTCGAGAGTGATCGTGTGAGCGTCTTCGGCTTTGATGACGCCGTTCACGACGCGGCCGTCTTTCGTGACGAGGACCGTCACGCGATAGGCTCCGCCGACGAGGGCGCTCGGGTCCATCACGTTGATGAGGACGTAGTCGAGGTCCGTGCGCTGTGCCCCAGTCAGGTCGGGGCCGACCTGGCGTCCCGTACCGAACAGCGTGTGGCACGAGATGCAGTTCTTGGTGAAGACGGTACGGCCGCGCGCGGCACTCGCGGTGGAGGCATCTGCCGCGAGAATCTTCGCCTTCATCTCGGCGATCTGTTTCGCTCGTTCGGCGGACGAGGGCTTGGCTCCGAAGACTTTGTTCACGAGCTCCTTCAGCTTCGGTTCCTTGAACCTCTGCAACTGACGGATGTCGAATTCCGACAGGTCTTGTTTGTTGATCGTCCCCGCCTCGACCGCCGTCACCAGCGCGAGGGCCGTCTTTTCGCGAGCGGTCAGGGTACTGATGGCATCGAGCTTTTCGGGGTCGCTCAGCTTGGTATAGCGACCGAGGATTTCTTTGCCGACTTCATCGCGATCGAAACCGGCGAGGCCACGAATCGCGGCGGCTCGCAGGGAGTTGTCGTTCAGGCGGTCGAGCAACAGGTCGGCAACGGCGGGCCGCCTGGTGGCGACGAGGGCTTGCAGCGCGCGGTCGCGCTGGGCGGCATCGGCCTTCGCATCCTTGACGACGTTGGTGAAGTGACCAAATGCCGTGTCGCTTCCCTGCACGAGCGAGATTCGCTGGCTGAGGTCTCGCACGGTGGCATCGCTGCTCATGGCAAGCCGCATGGCAATCTGATTCCAACCCGCGTCCGGCTTCACATCGCGCCGGCCTTCGAGTGCGGTGTGCAGACCGGTCACCACATCACGCTGCGCGGCCACGTCCTCGCCCATCTCTTCGATCCAGCGCAGAATCGGAGCGAATCGCGGCGAGCTTCCCGTGGCGAGATGCCTCGCGATGAACTGTCGCAGCTTGGGAATCTTCGTCGCCAGCGCGAGCGGCAACACGTCGTCATCGTTACGTAGCCCGGTCGCTCCGCGACCGGGGTTCGAGTCACGGAGTGACTCGTCTACGTAGAGGAGCGGCTCGATCCCGTACCACATCATCAGGACGAGGTTGTTGTCCGCAGCATCCTCGGCGTGCGAGACCAGTCCCCGCGCGATCTCCTTCCGATCCGCCAGCGGCAGCCGCTGCAAGCCACTCGCCAGTTGCAGCCGCACATACGGCGAGGGGTCCGACTTCGCGAGTTTCGCCAGCTTGGCTAGCATCGTTGGCGACGCGGCCTTGTCTTCGAGTTCGAGTCTCACCGCCCAACCGCGAATCGTGTCATTGGCATCGCCGAGCGAGGTTGTCAGGTCCGCTTCCTTCAGAAGCCCACAGGCATGCGCGGCCCATAGTCCCTGCAACTTGCCCGATTGTCCCTCGGGCGTGATGCTCAGCGCGAGACCTTTCATGGTTGTTGCAGCACTACGACTGAGCGTTCCCTTGGCCGCATGCTCTTGAAGTATTCGACGACATTGGCTGGATTGATTCGAGCCAATCACCAATTGCATCGCAAGATGATCCGGTTTGGTTTGGCTCAGGTCTTCCGACGAGCTTGAAGGGTCGCCGTAGACTACTCTGTAAATTCGTCCATTCTCACGCTGGATCGTCGCATCGTCGTAGTTGTGGCATTCGCCGGTGTCGGACCAGTCGCTGATGTAGATGCTGCCGTCGCGGTCTTGCTTCACGCAGACACCTCGAAACCACGGGTCGCCCGAGGGGGCGAAGTCGGGCATGTGTTTGGCCACGTAACCTGAGCCGCTGCGTTCGAGCTTGTCTCGATTCAGACGCTGGCCGTGGATGTTGAGCGTGAACAGGTTGTTGCGGTACTCGGCGGGGAACTGGTCGCCGAGATAGATCATCGCGCCCGAGTGAGCGTGGCCGCCGCCCGCCTCGCCGTGCTTGCCCGTCGCGTTGCGAGCACCCTCCCACGCGCCGCCCGCCCAGTGAATGTGGTCCGCGCAGGTCTGCATCAACTCGAACGTGCGCGGGTTGAAATCCTGACCGAACATCCGCTTGAAGCGTGCTCCGGGAACGACGTGGAAGGCGTGCTCGATCACGCAGTTGGTGAGGAACGCCTCGCCCCGCTCATCGAATGCCAGGCCCCACGGATTCGTCGTGCCGTGCGCGACAACCTCGAACTCGTGCCGCACCGGATGGAACCGCCAGATGCCGCAGTTCATCGGAACGCGCTGGTCGTCGGGCGTACCCGGCTTGCCGATCTTCGAGTTCGACAGGATGCCGTTGCAGCCGTACAGCCAGCCGTCCGGTCCCCACGTCAGACTGTTGGCGACGTTATGCACCGCCTTCAAATCGAACCCGTCGAGCAGCACTTGCGCCGGACCATCGGGCACGTCGTCACCGTTGGCATCTGGAATGAAGATGAGCTTCGGGATCGACAACACAAACACGCCGCCGAACCCGTACTCAACGCTCGACAGATTGACGCCCTTGTCGAGAAACACCGTCTTCTTGTCGAACGTGCCATCGCCGTCGGAGTCCTCCAGAATCAGAATGCGATCCTTCCCCTCCTTCGCATCGGCGGGAAGCCACTTCGGATACGACCGGCATTCGACAACCCACATCCTCCCCCGATCATCAAACGTGATCGACATCGGCTGCACGATGTCCGGCTCACCCGCAAATAGTGTTACTTTGAACCCCGGCGGCAACTTGATGCTGGCCGCGGCCTCTTTGGGAGGCAACGGTCCTTGAGCCAGTGCCCGTGAGACCAGCGACACGACGAACACAGCCAGCAGAACGAATCGCATGGAAAATCCTTTCGGAGAATGCAGAAGACAGAAAAATGGATGACAGAAAAATCAAACGGCCAATGATTGATTCAGGTCTCTATTTTTCTGTCATCCATTTTTCTGTCTTCAAGGCTTCTCGCCTTCCTCAATCACTTGGCAAACACTTTTTGTACGTCGCCTGATTCGGACTTCGGTTGGACACGTCAATTAACTGCCGAGCTTCCCTCGGAAATAGTCCGCTCCGGCGGCAAGAGCTTCGGCGAGTTTCGTGATGTCTTTGCCGCCCGCTTCGGCGAGATCGGGTCTGCCTCCGCCTCCGCCTCCGGCAAGCTTGGCGGCGGCTTTCACGCAGTCGCCCGCACTGAGACTCTTTGCCGTAAGGTCTTTACTCACGGCGGCGATGAAGGCCAGTTTGTCATCGGCGATCAGGCCGAGCAGGATCGCGGCGGACGGGGCTTTTTCGCGAATGCGGTCGGTGAACTCTTTGAGTTGGTCGCGGGTGATGTCCTTCACTTCGGCGACGATCAGCTTGGCCGTGCCGATCGTCTCGGCGCTGGCGACCAACTTGCCTGCGGTCTCCGCGAGTGACTGGCCCGCGTACTTGGCGAGTTCCTTCTTGGCATCGCGCAGTTCGTTTTGAAGAGCCTCGATTTTGCGAGGCAGATCGTCAGGTTGCGACTTCAACAACGCGGCCGATTCCTTGACGATGTTCTCCGTTTCGCGGATGCGAGCGATGGCCTTCGGGCCGGTGAAGCAAGTGATGCGGCGAATGCCTGCGGCGACCAATTCATCGCGGATGACTCGGCAGAGACCAACTTGACCCGTGTTGCTGAGATGCGTCCCGCCACACAGCTCCGTGCTGAAGTCGCCCATGCGGACGACACGGACGTTGTCGGGATACTTCTCACCGAACAAAGCCATCGCCCCCAAGGTGCGCGCCTCGGCGATCGGCATCAGTTTCGTATTGATCGGCGCGCCGTCGGCGATTCTCGCGTTGATCTCGTCCTCGATCTTGAGCAGTTCGTCGTGGGTCAGACCCTTCGGATGCGCGAAGTCGAACCGCAGTTCGTCTTGCTGGACCTTCGAGCCGCGTTGCGTGGCGTTCTCGCCGAGGTACGTTCTGAGCGCGTGATGCAGAATGTGCGTGGCCGAGTGCGCCCGACGAATCGCTTCGCGGCGCGAGGAGTCCGCAACGGCGTGAACCTTCGCGCCGACAGCAAGCTTGCCCGACTTGAGTATTCCAATATGGACGAGCAACTCGCCATCGCGCTGCGTGTCCTGAACCTCGAACTCAACACCGCTGCCACTGAGTTTCCCGGCATCGCCGACTTGACCACCGGCCTCACCGTAAAGGGGGGAACGGTTCAACACGACGGCGATCTGGGCATCGGTCTTGTCGAACGAAGTGGCAAGCTGACCGTCGGCGATGATGCCGACGACTTCAGCATCGGCACTCGTCGTGTCGTAGCCAAGGAATTGCGTCCCGCCGGTCTGTCGCAGTGTGTCGAGCGGCCCGGCCGACATGACCGAGTTCGAGAAGGCTCCGCGTCCGCTGGTCTCCTTGTGCTTGCCTTTGCACTCTTTGAACTGGGCCATATCGACCGTCAGGCCCTCGTTCGCGGCGAGCGATTCGGTCAACTCGATCAGGAAGCCGTCGGTCTGATGCAGGTCGAAGGCCGCTTCGCCTGAGAGAACTTTCGATCCCGACTTCTTCGCGGCATCGACCAGCTTCTGGAACCGGCCGACTCCCGATTCGACGACGCGCAGAAATTGTTTCTCTTCCTCTTGAATGGCGTTCTGCACCGCTTCGACCGTCTGGCCGAACTCGGGGTACGGCTGCTTCATCATCTCGGCGACGACCGGGACGAGTTGCGACAGGAACGGCTCGCGCGTGCCGAGCAAAAAACCTTCCATCGACGCGCGGCGGAGGAGCAGGCGGACGATGTAGTTTTCTTTCTCGGGGCCGGGGCCGCAGCCTTCGTGCAGCGCGAACGAGCAGGCTCGCACATGATCGGCGATGCGGCGGAGTGCCCTTCCCTGCGGAGCGGCGTACTCGTACTTCACGCCGACGATCTCACCCGCCGCCTGACAGATCGGCTTGAGGATGTCGATCTCGAAGTTGCTCAGCACCCCCTGCAACGTTGAGGCACATCGTTCGAGGCCCATCCCCGTGTCGATGTTCTTCTTCGGCAAGGGCTGAAGGTTGTTGGGCGGGCTGCCGACTCGATTGAACTGCGTGAAGACGAGATTCCAGATCTCGACGGTCTTCATCGCGCCGGGGGGCAGGTAATAGATTTCACTGCACGGCCCGCAGACGCCGTCCGGTCCCTGTGACGGAGCCGACGCCGGCCAGAAGTTTTCCCCCTCGTCCTCGCGCGAGATGCGGCTCGGGTCGAGACCGATCTCCTTGTTCCAGATTTGAAATGCTTCATCGTCGTCCATGTAGACAGTGACGTTCAGTCGCGAAGCGTCCAGCCCCAGCCACTTCTTCGTCGTGAGA
Organism: Schlesneria sp.; assembly: GCA_043746775.1. Taxonomy (GTDB): domain Bacteria; phylum Planctomycetota; class Planctomycetia; order Planctomycetales; family Planctomycetaceae; genus Schlesneria. The sequence continues at coordinate 404 of JAYTQJ010000534.1, read as the reverse complement.
AATTCCCACGCCCAGTGAATGGCCTCCTTCTTGAAGTAGTCTCCAAACGAGAAGTTGCCGAGCATCTCGAAAAACGTGTGGTGATAGGCGGTGATCCCGACGTTGCCGATGTCGCCCGTCCGCAGACATTTCTGACTGGTCGTCGCCCGCGTGAACTCCACCGGCCCGATGCCAAGGAACTGATTCTTGAACTGGTTCATCCCGGCCGGCGTGAACAGCACCGTCGGATCGTCCTTCGGCACGAGTACGTCCGTTGGTCGCCGGACGCAGCCCTTGGACTCGAAAAACGCCAGATACTTTTCACGCAGTTCGTCAGTCTTCATGTTCGCTCTCGTAGGGTGCGTGGAGTCTTCGGAACGCACCGAAACTAAGGATGTGTGCAACGAAAGAGGTGCGTTCCGAAG
>JAYTQJ010000533.1:0-19257 GCA_043746775.1 Schlesneria sp. | reverse complement strand
TTCGGGTTGGTGTTGTTCTTGGACAAGTTCTACGGCGAGCGGCAACTGTTCGCGGGACCGAATGGGGCAGGCAACTCACTTGTTCTGGAACAGCTCGCTCTGCACCACTTCGTGCAGGAGCGAGCGGAAGCCGTAATTCTTGTTTCGGACGCGAGCCACGATGGCTTCGATCTCTGGACGATCGGCCTTAGTCGGTGCGCCGCCCGTGGAGTAGGTCAACAGCTTCGTGGTCAGCGATCGGGCGAGTTGGTTCTTGTCTCGCAGCAGCAACTGGCGGAACTCGTCGATGTTCTGGAACGGCTGGCCGTCCTCGGTTACGTCGGAGGGATCGACTCGCAGGCCGTGGTAGTAGTGCATTTTGCGGCCGTCCAGAACCACGGCTTCCGCATCTCTTCGCCAGCCGGAGATTCGATATTTCTCTCGCCAGCCGCCGATGCAATCAAAGCTTTCCAGTGCGAAGCCGGGCGGGTCGATCTTCGAGTGACAGCCGGCACAGGCGAGGTCCGTGCGGTGCTTGGCCAGTTGCTCGCGGATCGTCGTCGCGCCGCGGATGTCGGGATCGATCGCCGCGACACCCTCGGGCGGCGGAGACGGCGGCGTTCCTAAGATGCGATCGAGTACCCATGCTCCGCGCATGACTGGCGAGGTCGTGGTGCCGTTGGCCGTCACCTTCAGGACGCTCGCCATCGTCAGGACGCCGCCGCGATGACTGTCCGGCGGGAGCGGCGTCTTGTGAAACTCCCAGCCCGTCAGGCCGGGGATGCCGTAGTGCTTTCCGAGACGACCGTTGAGCATCGTGAAGTCGGAAGCGACGAAGTTCGCTAGGCTCAGGTTCTGCTTGAGGACTTCACCGAAGAACAACTCGGTTTCGCGGATCATCGACACCTTGAGTAAGTGATCGAATTCGGGGTAGACGAGGTGGCTCGGTTCGGTCGCGTCGATCTCGCGCAGGCCGAGCCACTGGCCAACGAAATGGGTCGTGAACTGTTCGGCCTTCGGATGCGCGAGCATTCGCTCGACTTGTTCGCGCAGAGTGGAAGACGGTGAGACGGTGAGAGAGGGAGCTGGGGAGACGGGCGATGCTGCTGCTTTGTCTTTCTCCCCTTCTCCTTGTCTCCCCTTCTCCCCCTCTTTGCTTAGCGCCCCCCTCATGGCGAGGTCAAACAACTCCTCATCCGGCATCGTGCTCCAGAGGAAATACGACAGCCGATTTGCTATCGCGAAATCATCGAGCTTGCCCGGTCGCTCGCGGAGGAATAGGAACTCGGGCGAGATGAGTATGCCTTTCAGAGCGGCTCGCACCGCCAACTCAAATGTGTAGCCGCCAGCCATCTTTGCTTTGACAATCGCCACGAACGGCGCGACATCCTCGGCAATCACTGTTCGGCGAAACGCGCGGCGCGTGAACTTCAACAGAATGCGTTCGGCATCGACGAGCGGTTCGTCCGAGACCACTTCGACCCGGTCGGAGAAGTTGTAAATCGGAAACTTCTTTTGCGGCATGTCGCCGAAGATGCGGCGATGACTTTCGGGAGGCCAAGTCTCGTTGAGCGGACCTTCGACTTCGATGAATTGGACCGCCAGGCCGGGGCCGTTCCAGTATTCACCGCCGGTCTGCTTCACCGTGTTCGCTCCGGCCAAGCCGTAGGGGAGCATCGTGATGGTCGTGCGCGGCTCCATGTACCGGACGAACTCGAACACGGTCGGCTTGTCGGACGGGGCGTCGAAGTAGCCGATCAGGCCGCTCGTCCCCGTCAGTCGCGTGCCGCTGACTGTGACGCGAAACGTGACCGGTTGATCGTCGCTCTGAATGCTGGAAGCCGAGATGCGGAAGCGGTAGTTGCCCGCCTCCGACGGATAGAACTGAGTCGCCCCGACGTTGTGCCATTCGGACGAACAGAAGCAGACGACCTCGCCGTCCTCCAGAAAGCGATACACGTCCTCGGTCGTGTTTCGCACCGGGTGTCCGTCCTTGAGGCTGTGCCGCTTGCTGGTGGAGGTCGGCGGCTTGGGCCGGTTGGCGATCGCCATGTTGAGCGCGGTGTCGGCCGCTTCGAGATATTTTTCCATGAGGAACGACGACGTGTGATTGGCTGCCGCAGCATTATCAAAACCGTTGGCCGAGCCATCCGCAGGCAACTGCTCTCTCAGGCTGACGTTGATTCCGAGCAGATCGTTGACGGTGTTCTCGTACTCGACCCGATTCAACCGGCGGAGGACCACGCGTCCCTGAGCCGCTCGCGCGGCGGCATCGGCGGCGGCCACGCGCGGGGCCAGCCAGTCGGTCAGCGCCAGAATTTCTTTCTCAGTCGGCCGTGGGGTTTCGCTGGCCTTGGGAGGCATTTCCCCCGCCCGAAGTCGCTCGACCACTGCTGACCAATGCTTGCGAGAGGTGGCATCCGCCAAGTCCAGCATCAGATTGTCCAGCCGGAGATTCCCCTTGGGCTTGTCTCCGCGATGACACTCCACGCAATGCCAAGCCAACACCGGTCGGAATTGATTCTCGAAGTGTTTGGCGTCGTCCGCCTGGCCCGTGGTTGGCGATGGCTCCGCAGCGGCCACGGCAACCAGCAGCAGCGTAGCGACGCCAACCCATCTCCCAACCGACAGACGCCACTCAATCATGACTTGTCTCCGCGCTACCGGCTTTCGATCGAAGCAACATCCATCAACGGCCAATTGCGGATGGGATTGTCAGCATTCAAATCGAGTACCACAAGCAAGCTGAGACGGCCCTCGGTGCCATCGTCTTTTTCACGTAGGGTGGGACAAGCTCACTTCGAGCGCCGGCCCACCATGTAGGAAGCACTGAGAAATCATGGTGGGCCGGCGCGGCGAAGCGCCGCTTGTCCCACCCTACATCTCGTCCAGCTTCCAATAGGCATTGGCTCTGCCAACGCTCTCACACCGAATTGAAATGCCGAGTTCGGAACCGGATACTGCCGCCGCTCGTGAAATGCCTCTCCAGCCAATTTCAAATTGGCATTCGTTCTACGGAATTCAGCGTGAGTTCTGCGAATCGAGAGTGGCTGGGAAGCGACAACACAACAACCAGGAACCCAGATGATGAAGAACTGTTGGCTTTCGATTGTGACCGTGCTTGGACTCGCGCTGCCGGTGTTTGCGGCGGAGAAGGTTCAGCCGGTGCGGATGGGTTGCGGGATCATGACCTTCGACACTGTTCCAGGCTGGGGGCTGGGCGAGGACGGGAAGTCGGTCCTCGGATCGACTCACGGTGGCGTCGTCGTGGATAAGGCGGGCAGCGTCTACACCACGTCCAGCTTGGGAATCTTTGTCTTCTCACCCGAAGGCAAGGTCATCCGACGTTTTGTGGGCGACAAATACTCGAACATCCACGACATCGAAATCCGCTCGGAGGGCGATGCCGAGTTCTTGTACGCTGCCCGCAACGCGGCAGGCGAAGGAATCAAGGTCCACTCCGAAACCGGGGACATCGTGCTGGTGCTGGGCATTCCCACGGAAGCCGAGTCCGGCCTGAAGCTGACCAAGTGGAGTCCGACGGCGATCACCGTTGCTCCAAACGGCGACATCATTCTGGCCGACGGTTACGCCAGCAATCACATCTTCAAGTTCGACAAGGCAGGCAAGTACCTGATGCACTTCGGCGTCAAAGGGAATGGCCTCAAGGAATTCAACACCGCGCACGGCATGACGTTGGATACGCGCTACGACCCGCCGCGACTGCTGGTCTGCGACCGCAACCACACGCCCAAGGGGCGTCTGCTGCATTACACCCTCGACGGCCAATTCATCGACGAAGTCGTGACCGGCTTGGGCATGCCGACATCAGCGGCCGTTCAAGGGGATTACGTCTCTGTGCCGGACCTGCACGGGCGAGTGGTCATTCTCGACAAGAGCAACACGATCATGGCGGTACTCGGCCACAACGCGGACCCGGCGACGCGAGTGAACCACAATGTCCCGCAAGACAAATGGATCGAAGGCATCTTTAACGGCACCCACGGTTCTTACTGGGACAAGGACGGCAACCTGTATGTTCAGGACTGGAACGTCTCAGGCCGCATCATGAAATTGGTGCGAGTCAAGTAGCCGCGCGGTTCCGCTTGACGGCTTGTTGAAAAAGGGAGGGCGAGGCTCCTGCCGAGCCGTGTGCGTGAGGAAAGTCGCTTGTTTCTCGTGGCTCGGCAGGAGCCTCGCCCTCCCGACAGCCGTTTTTCAAAAGGCTGCTAGCCCGTTCAGCAGTCGAATCCAATGTTTCGGAGCCAAACAACTTCCAGCGTGTTACCCGTCCGGTAATTGCTTGACGGTCTACAGAACGACTGTTATGGTTCCGCCCGCCTTGGCAGACTTCTTCGGAAGAATTGCTAGAGTCATCGCCTTCGGAAGCCGAATTAGAGGCTTGCGATGGTGATCGAGTGCGGTCCTGAGCCGGGACCAACAAAACCACGGGGGATTAGCTCAGCTGGGAGAGCGCTTGCATGGCATGCAAGAGGTCAGCGGTTCGATCCCGCTATCCTCCACTCGAAAAGCCTTGTCCGCAAACACTGCGGACAAGGCTTTTTTCGTTCGATTTCTAATGCGACTGCCGACTTTCCGTAGGGTGGGCTGGGCTATGCCCACCACCAGCGGTTGCGAATCATCGGTCTCTGCACAACACGTCAAGGCCAGCCAAAGTAGCCGTCATCGCTCCGCGTGACGAGCCTGACAAGTTCGGTAGCCCTGACTCAGACGCTCGTTCTCATAAGGCTCATCACGCGGAGCGATGATGGCTACTTTGCGTAGAGACCACCGGTTGCGGATTGGTGGGCACTGCCCACACTACATTTGGCGAACTCAGGCAGCCGAACTCATTTGTACGACTCAAGCTGAGGCATTGGTGAGCGGCCATGCCGGTGGAAATGACGCCATGATCGCTCGGCCGAGTTGGGGGCTGGGAGGCCTCGGTCGCACACCGCTGCGGTGGCTCCGAATTGTCGTAAGTGGTGTAGAAACAGCGTTACGTCAGCACGCAGGAGTCGAGCGACACGCCGACAAGACGCAATTTTGGCTCCGTGGACCCTCCTTTAGAGCCAGACGAATGCTGCGTCGCTGATGTGATCGCCTTCAGATCAGTGACGCAGCATTCGTGTGTCTACGATGACGACTCAGTGGAGCTAAAATGGCGTCATTTTGGCTCAGTCACCGACTCCACGGAGCCGCCGCAACGCTGCGCCAGCATTCGGATGTCAGGTTGTCTCTTTTCTGAAAAGCAGTTACGTCAAAACACCCCTTTGAGCGTTCCGACCACTTAAGTCGCAAGCCTCTCAGCCAGGACTGAGCGTGAAAAGTGTGGCTGGGGTCGAGTCTTCGAGCCCCCAGCGCCGTGCCGGTGATCGCACCTCGCTGGGGGCGGTCGAAGACGCCCGACTCCAGCCACCCAGCCGCCACCAGTGACTGCGGTAATCGTCGTCCAGCACGATGCTTCGGCATTCGAGGCCGCGCTGGGTGACGTGATGGACTCCGTCGGCAACGTCGATGCGGTGGGAGCGAGGCATGTCGGCTTCCGGCGGAGTGACGGCTGAGGAGTCCACGGCGATAGGAAGTGCCGCTGCTTCGGGATCGCGTTCCCGTTCAGGGGTCGGGCGTTCAAATTTCAAAATTGGCCGTGGCAGCAGTCTGACAATCGGGGGACGCTTGACCGGCCAATTTTGAAATTTGAACACCCGACCCCTGCTTCATCGTTTGCTTGTGGAGGTCGATGCCGACAAATCTCATGGGAGTGCTCCTTCTGTGGCAAGTAGCGGGACGCATTCAACACGGCATCCAGCTTTGCTTGACCACCCAACCGAAGTCACCACCTTTCGGCGCGACCTCCGTTCTTCATAGGTTCACCCAGACATCGACAGAACGCGTGTCCTCTGCCGTATTGCGGATCGAGTTGAAAAGCACCGTCAAGGATTACTGACGCACCTCGAAGCTGGTCAGTCCTCTCGTGAACAGCGAACTGTTCGCGCCCTGGTTCCTAAACGTATCCGTTCCTGCACCGCCATCCAAAGCGGCCGTCCCGTTGCGTGTTCCACTGGCATAACTTTGCAGGTAATCGTCCCCATCGCCGAGGCCAAGCGAGATCGAAGCGGCCTTCACATAGAGGAACACTTTGTCGGGACCAGCCCCCGTCCGAATTGTCAGCGCACCGCCGATCTGGGGACTTGGAACACCCCCCGAACCGTTCACATCCACATTCACATTATCGTTCCCATCACGAGTGTCGATACTCAAGGCTCCTTTAAGTTTAGGCGTATCAGCTCCTTCGGGGTAAACGCAGACATTGTCGGAACCGCTGCCGGTGTCGATCCGAATCGTCCCATCGACCGAGAGCTTTTCCACGTGGATGGAAGAAGCGTCTCCAGGAAATGGTGTCACTTTGGTCGCCTGAGAAGTGATCGCCAAGTTTCCCTTAATCGTAAAATGCCTCAAAAAAACATACTCAGTGGCACCAGTCCCCGAATTGATCGTGACGTTGTTAAACGTCAGATCCTGTTGATCAATGGTGAGCCTGTCATCACCTCCGTTGAGATTGACGACGAGATCGCCGGTGAAACCCGCGACAGATGGTGTGCCTCGAATGACCGTGCCATTATCATAGTCGGCTTGGGTAACGATCAGATTCGTGGCGTTTCTGTAAATCGCAATTCGATTTCCCGCTCCGTCGCCTGTAATCGTCAAGGTGTTGCCACTTTTCTGAACGGTGACAACGCCAGCACAATAGGCTGGCGAAGCGGTTGCAATAGATGCCAGAGCGAGCGTCAAAATTAGGAAGCGTGGGTTTTTCATCGAAGGGAGCCTTAGGCGAGTGGGTGGAAGTCATCCTGCGGCGACAAAGCCGAGGAAAGTGAGTTCTTTGCGAGCGAGTCAGCGTGTCAATGCACTCGAATCGGTCGGAAGAGACTCGTGTCATGCCCTTCAACCGCCATTGGTCCGCTGTTGCCATCAAATTTGTTTTGACTGTGAAAAACACCAGTATTCCTGCGGTGGCGAAAACGCCGAAACTGCCAAGAAATGCGATTCGACATTTGGCAATCGTCGGCCACATTCGAGCCACCAAATGTCGATCAGAATGGCAATCTGAATGCATCGGTTGGAGGCCGTGATTCCAACAGGCAAGCTGATCATCTCGAAGGTTCTGTGATTCTTCGCTCCCCAAGCGATTCGTGGCGCAGTGAAGTGGCAAGAGGGCAGAGTTAAAGTCAGAATGAGAAATCGCTGACGCCGTTGAATGCCGTTTCCCGATTGCGGTTCGCTCCTCAAGATTACCCCGATGGCAGATATTCCTGCAGAGTCGATCACGTACTGGATTCACCAACTCGGAAGCGCGCGTGATGACGCAGCGACCCGGCTCTGGGGAGCCTACGAATCGCGACTGTTGTCGCTCGCTGCCCGGCATCTTTCCAAGACGGTGCGACGTGTGAGTGATCCGGAAGATGTCGTCGCGAGTGCGTTTGAAAGTTTTTTTGAGTTAGCCTTTCGCGGGGGCATTCCTGCCGACGCCAACCGAGATGATTTGTGGCGTCTGCTCTCCACGATTGTGCAATTCAAAGCCGTGTCGCACACGCGGCGCGAAATGAGTCTCAAACGCGGCGGGGGGCGGCGCGTCGAGGCCATCTCACCCGACGGCGAACGAGACTGGCTGGTGGAAACTGCCACGCGAGAACTGTCTCCGGACATCGCTGCCGAAGTGGTCGAATCGGTTGACGGAATCCTGAGCATTCTCGATCAGCAGCAACGTGAAATCGTGTTGCTCAAGCTCGAAGGCTATCTTGATCGAGAAATCGCCGAGCGACTCGGAGTGTCTGTCCCGACCATTGAACGCCGCTTGCGACTGGTCCGCAGCCAATGGAAGGATTGGTCGGCAAAACACGCCCAAGAATAATTCGTCCCCGGTTCTGGCTGGTCTAGCGGCTTTGGCAGGGCCATCGCCTTGTTCCAGGTAGGGTGGGACAAACTTGCTTCGAGCGCCGGCCCACCATCCTACAATCACTGGAAATCATGGTGGGCCGGCGCGGCGAAGCGCGGCTGGTCCCACCCTGCATCCCGCCCAGCTTCAAAAAGGCATTGGCCCCGCTGCTCTGACTTCCGCGGTTTAGCAGCCTGTTGAAAAACCGTATGATGGACGCCGCGTCCGTCCGTTTCTAACGGGTTTTCGCTCGGACGAGGCGTCCAAAGCTACGTTTTTCAACAGGCTGTTAGGGGGACTCGAGCTGAATCAATTCTGGTGAGGGGATCTTGGCGAACTCGATTGCCATTTTGCGGGCAGGTTCAGTGATGAGCCGATCAGCCTGAATAGCATCGACCAACTCCTGTGGAGATGTGGCCTTGTTGCGGAAGAAGGCCACGGTTGCTCGTGCGGTGCGTTCGATGGCACGAGTCTTGTATTCCGATTCTGGTCGCCCGTCCCAAATCGCGATCTCGCCTGCGATGTTGCCCCCTCCCACGATTCGTGTCCCATCAGGGCTGAGGCTGAACAGCGGTGCGGAACCCTCCAACTGAAGTAATTCTTGACCTGTGTCAGCATTCCAGATGCGAACACCGCCGTTCGAGGAGGCGCTATAGATGCGCTTGCCATCACGGCTAAAACGTACGCTCAAAACCTCGGAGCGATGTCCACGAATTACCAATTGCTCCGATCCACTCAAACAATCAAACACACGAATGGTGTTGTCACCCGGTCCACCACTGGACAGCATCCCGGAGGCACTCGCCAGGCGACTGCCATCCGAGGACAAGGCGACTGAGTAAACTCGCCCCGCGTGTGTTTTCCACTGGTGCAACTGTTTTCCTGTCGTCAGATCCCAATAGGTGACCTCGTAATTCTGATGCCCCACGGCGAGTCGCGTGCTATCTGCGTTGAATGCGACGGCGAGTGCGTCTCCAGGGCCGGTCAGCCGAATCCGCTCACTCCAATCCGATGTGTTCCAAATGGGAATCCCCGACTCAAGATCATAGGTGGCAGCCGCATACTTTCCGCAAGGGCTGAACCCATCGAAAGAGACATGACGAGGCATTCGATAGCCATCCAGCGGCCCCCCTGAGACGGTGGCACAACAGGCCCTCGATTTGAGATCCCAAACGTAAAGTGTGTTTGTTCGCCCCTTCTCGTCGGTGGTTGTTGGCAGTGATGGCAAATGTCCGACGACTTGCGAGCCATCGCGCCGAAATGACTGGATCTCTCCAAATACTTGGAACTGCCCAATGAATTGCGAGCTCGCTGGGGGACTAATTTTCTTCACCAATTGGCCGGATGCCACATCCCACACCGCCCCTTCACTACCAGGCCTGTAGACCAAGGTGCCATCCATGGAAAAATGAGGCATGATCCGCTGGCTCACCCATTTTTGGCCTCGATAACGCTCAGAGAGAGCTGGCTCAAAGGGGAGCGGCGCGATCCCCGTCAGGAAATCCCACCGGCGAATTGTTCCATCACGGCTGACACTCGTCACAAAGCGTCCATCGGCATCCACGTCTGCGGCCACAATGTCATCAATGTGCCCTTTCAGCGACCGCCGCTCTCCCGTGGCAGGGGACCAGATCCACAATTGGGATTTTGAATAAATCAGCAGACTGTTGGGGTCGGGGGTTGAACGACAGTGAATTAAAAAATCGGCTTCCTCTCCCGCAAGCGGCGTGAATTTGGTCGAGAGCGATCCCGAAGCAACATCAAAGACCTCGACGCTGTCCCCGGCAAACGCGACCTGCTGTCCATGATTGAGAAAACAGACTCCCTTGCTCGCTGATTTCGTGGCAATTGCCCGTAGTTGCTTGCCTGTTACGGCATCCCAGAGGAATCCAAAGTTCTGCGAGGTGCTTCGATCAAAATTTGCAGAGGCAATGATGCGATTGTCGGGGCTAAAAGCGATGTCGATGACAATAGCAGCCGTTTCGATCGTCCAGAGTCGTTCTTTCGTGTCCACACGCCAAGCCCGAATACTTCGATCATCAGCACATCCCTTGGCGATGGTCAGACCGTCGGGGCTGAAAGCGAGAGCGTGAGCAACTTTGCCCCCCACCGTCTCGCGTCCGGGGTCTTCAAAACGATGCAGGACATTTCCTGTCACGGCATCCCGAATGCTGACATCCGCGCGCGATGCCAACGCAATTCTCGACCCATCGGAGTTGAAGCAGGCTCGGTGCGGTCTTTGACGCCAATCCGCCTCTTCCGGGTAGGTGAGCCGCCGAGTCTCACCAAGCACGTCCCATAACTCGGTTACCAATTGGTTGCTCGACGTGATCACAAAACAGCCGTTGGAACTGATGGCGGCGTTCTCCGGTTGCGAGCCAAGTGGAATCGTCAGCAGCTCGGAATGACTGAGATTCCAGAGATAATTCCAATCCCAATTTCGAAGATCTTTCTTGCCGTGGCTGGGACGCAGTGCATCGAGCGCGGCATTCATGCCAGCAACGTCACCAGCTTTCCATTTCGCCTCCGCCAATCGGATCGTGGCGACATACTCGTTGTTGCGGGCGATTTCGAGATTCTTGTCAGCGTTGGTCCGCTGTCGTTCTTCTTCCTGTCGCCGGGACTCGGCCAAGGCCGCCTGCTCATCCGCTTTCGTCTTGAGAGCGTTCGACAAGTTGCGTTCAGTCGTGACCGTTTCGAGCGCTTTGACGGTCTTGGACTGCTGATCTGAAATGTCTTGATTGGCTCTTTTCAACTGTTGTGCCGTCCGCAGGATTTCGCCGGATGCATACGATTGGTAGGCCGCAAACGCGAACCCCAATCCGGCCATCAACACGAGGGCCGCGATTGTTGTCACGAGCGCCGCAGCCAATGTGCGATGGCGTCTTGCCCATCGCCCGAACCGTTCCACGGAGGAAATAGGACGTGCCAAGATGGGCAGTCCTTGTCGAAAGCGACCAATTTCCGTGGCCAGCGCGCTTGCGGAACCGTAGCGATGCTCACGCTCTTTATGCAGACATTTCAGGCAGATCGTCTCCAAATCCTGTGGGATGCGCGGGTTCAACGCGCGCGGCGACACGGGATCTTGCGTCAGAACCTGCTGCAAGGTTTCCATGACGGACGCCGCCTGAAACGGGGGACGTCCGGTGAGCAGACAATACAGCGTCGCCCCCATTGAGTAGACGTCGGCGCTCGGACCAACGCTCATCACATCTCCCCGCGCCTGCTCGGGCGGCATGAAACTCGGCGTGCCGAGAATTTGTCCCGTGGCTGTCAGACTGCTATCGACGGAGGCCGTTTTCGCGAGGCCGAAGTCCGCGATCCGTGGTTGCCCCTGACGATCAATGAGAACATTCCCCGGCTTGAGATCTCGGTGAACAACGCCTTGCTCATGGGCATACTGCACGGCGTCGGCAATGCTCTCGACAATTTCTGCGGCTATCGCGGGCGATAGCGGGCCTTCGCTCAGCCGTTGTTTGAGGCTTTCACCGTCGACGTATCCCATCGAGTAATAGAGTTGCCCCTGTGACTCACCCACATCAAAGATCGGGACAATATTTGGATGGTCTAATTTCCCGGCCGCGATGGCTTCACTCTGAAATCGACGGCGGGCTTCGGCAGAAGCAAATTTGCCCGCCAGGGTCAATTTGAGAGCGACAATTCGGTTCAAACCATGCTGACGCGCCTTGTAGACGACACCCATTCCGCCTTGGGCGATGATCTCTAGCAATTCATAGTTGGCGAAGGTGGTCACACCGAGTGCAGGGGTTGTTGGCAGTAACGAGGCGACCGTTGAGGTCGCTGCTCGTTTCGGTTCCTGAGTGGATCGGGTGCTGCAGTCGTTGACATCCGTTCCGCCAGCTTTCAGTTCCGCAAAGACCAATTGAATAACGGCAGTCATTCGAGGGAACTGGGAACAATAGTCTCTCACCGATAGACCAGACTTTTGGGCTCTACGATACGACACGTCAATCTTCAGCAACTCACGGAAGAGGGCTTGCTGCGTCAACTCCGCCGGGTCATCCGTTAGAAACGTTTCCAGCGAGGGCGGCGATGAACTCGATTTCTGCCATGCGGTCTCGAATGCCTGGCAGATCAAATCAATCTGACGAAGCTGTTCCAGCGAAAGCGGATCGTCCAGTGAATTGCAGACAGAAATGGCGGAAGGATCCATAGAGTGGCTCAAATCGATGAGACTGCGAGTTTCTGTTTTGATTAGGAGTTACGGCGGGGTGGCCCTGCTCAACCTAATCCTAAATTCAAAAATGTGCCACTGCTTGTCGGCTTTGGGACAACTTGTCGGCTTTGGGACAAGCAGTGCTGACGGAGGGCTGGCTGCCTCTCGCATTGCTTCTTCGAGGGCTTCGAAGCAGTGGCATATTTTTCAATCAGGCCGCTTGAGCTGGGCAAACTAAAAATGGTTCGACTCGGGGGCGACGCTCAAGTCGCCCCATTTTCGACGGTCACATTCCTGATCTCCGACAGGTCCGAATCCTTCGAGACGATGATGCAGTTGGGCAAGGTCCGGGCGATGGCTCCGATCTGGATGTCGATTTGCTGCATGGAACGGCCAGCTCGCTTCAATTCGGCAAAGACTCGCCCAAACTCTTCGGCGGCGTCATTCGTGTCGGGCCAAATGATGAGGGTTGCCAGCGCCTGCCGGAGCGCCGCCAAGTTGCGCTCACGGCTTGAATTGCATTCGCCGCCGCTCCAAAGTTCTCCCAAGACCGGGACACAGATCCCAATCCGATGTCCGGCCTGACGCTGCGCGATCGCCTGCTCGCGAACGCCACCGCGCCTGGCTTGGTAGTCTTGAGCGATGCCCGTGTCCAACAGGTCGTGACGTTTCATGGCGTGTCACCTTCGGGCGTGACATCCATCTGTCGGCGAACCGCTTCGATGTTGAATTGGCCGCATTTCTCTCGCCAGCGTTCCAGTTCTTCTTCCTCACCCTCCGCCCAAACCAGAGGCTCGATCCTTTCCACCGCCTCAATCCATGCGGCAATGGAGTCTGGATCGTCCCGCCATTCATCCTCCGACAAGCCCGTCTTCTCACCAGGCGCGGCGAGCGGTTCCACTCGCAATTGGCTTCCCTCCGGCCAGTCGATCGGCTCCGAGGACAGAATCCGACCGTTGGTCCAAACTGCTTTGACTGCATTCATGGTGAATCTCCTTCCCCGATCTTCCGATGGCGCGGCAGAGTAACACGACGGTTCTCACGTCGCGACGTGCGTGATGTGATTGCTTTCGGGGCCGTCGCCTTGGGGGTTGTGGCCGACGATCCAGAATTCGTAGGTGACGCCGGGGGTGAGCGGGCTGAGGTCGGTGACGGAGACCGTGGGGGTGGTTGAGGTGCCGCAGATTTCGGCGATGCCGCCTGCCGGTTGGCGGATGGCTCGCAGAGTGGTGGCGTGGTCGGGCAGGGCGGGGAGGGTCAGCGTGAGCGCGGTGGCGTCGAACGTGGCGGTGCCAGCGGCGGCGGGTTTCGGGGCGGCGGCGGCATCGCCCGCGTCGCGGCGGGGCTGGCGGCCGATGTTGGCCAACTCGGGCGTCTGATCCAGATCGTTGCTCGCCGCACAGTAGAAGAAGCGGACGCGGCTGTTGAGGGTCGTCAACAAATCGAGCGCCGAGTTTCGAGCGGCGGTCGCGGCTTGGGAGGCTCCTCCCGTGGCGGTCGGTTGGTTGGCGTTGACGAGGGCCAGTTGCGTGGTGATAAGGGCCAGCAGCGCGGCGGGATACCGATGTGCAGCGTTGGCAATCGTGGGAGTGGCGGCGATCGCTTCGTTGGCCATCGACTCGATCCGCGCGTCGGTGAAGACGCCGATCTGACCGCTCTCCCAGCCATACGAAGTCAACACGGCCAGTCGCTCACCGTTGTTGATCTGGTACGAGCCGAGGCCCTGCACAAAGTTGTAACCGTCGCGCAACAGGGACTTGAGCTGATCGAGCGCGGTGCGGAGTTTGAACGCCGCCAAGGCTCGCCCCCCGTCCGATTGCAGCGTGGAGGAGTCCTTCAATTTCAGATCGACGAGCGCCGCGTCGAGCGCCGTCCGCAGCGGGGCGGGCAATTTATACCTCGCGCGGCCGAATCTGACGTTACGTCTCAGGCACACCAACCCGAAGCGTAAGCGAGGATGTGAGTTGCTTCCTCGCTTACGCTTCGGGTTAGTGTCAGCATCGGCCGCGCGGAGTTTAAAGGGATCGGCGACGACTCGTGCGTCATCGACTGGCTGTGTCAGTTCCGCAAATTCAACCTGTTCCAAACTGGCCTGTGTTGCCATGCGACGAGTCTCCTGAAAGTGTTTTGAGGGGAAACGAGGTGTGTGGCAAAACGGTACTGCTGGCGGTCAGGGAGTTCAATGGCCAATCCTCCAAGGCTATCGCCTGTTTCACGTAGGGTGGGACAAGCTCAGTTCGAGCGCCGGCCCACCATGTCGGAAACATCGAGAATCATGGTGGGCCGGCGCGGCGAAGCGCCGCTGGTCCCACCCTACAGCTTTTGCAGACTCATAAAGGCGATGGCCCTGCCAATCTTCCTTCACTGGCGTGTCAGGATTTGATCTCTGGTGGACCAACTTGCGGCTCGGCAGGAGCCTGGCCCTCCCAACGATCGTTTTTCAACAGGCAGTCACAACGTGTCATCCGGTTCAAGCTGCCGCTCTGAAATCAAACCGAGCTGTCGAAGTTTCGATCGCAATGTCATGCGGGAGATGCCGAGGCGTTCCGCCGCTTGGACTTGGTTGCCACCAACGAAGCTCATCACTTCTTGCAGCAAGATGCGATCGGTCTCGTGTCCGATGTGACGGTAGAGATCGGGTTGGTTCTCTTGTAAGAGGCGTCTCACCTCGCGAACCAGATCGAACGACGCGGTGGTATGGGAAAGAACTTCGCTTTCGCACTGTGAGGGCGCGGCCGCTCCGAATAGTCCGGCTTCTTCGGGAAGGTCCAGTGGTGGTGGCGAATTGGTTCGCAGCGCGAGACAGCTTTGAGGGAGGGAATCGGGCGTTAGAGTCGCGCCCGTCGTGTGGACCATCGCGTACTTGATCGCGCTCTGGAACTCGCGGATGTTGCCGGGCCAGTCGTGAGCTTGCAGGAGTTGGATCGCGTCGGATGAAGCTCCGATCACGGTCTTGTTCAATTCGACATTGAACAGACGCAGGAAGTGTTCGATCAGCAACGGGATGTCCTCGCGGCGGTCTCGCAGCGGGGGGAGTTGGATGGTGAAGCCGTTGAGTCGATAGAGCAGGTCTTGGCGGAAGCGGCCTTCGGCAACGTCCTTGTTCAGGTCGCGATTGGTCGCCGCGATGATTCTCACGTCGGTCTTCACGGTCGCGTTGCCGCCGATCCGCTCGAACTGCTGCTCTTGCAGGAGACGCAGTGCTTTGGCCTGTGTCGCGGGACTCATGTCGCCGATCTCGTCGAGGAAGATCGTCCCGCCGTTGACCTGCTCGAACTTGCCGATCCGCCGCTGGTCGGCACCGGTGAACGCGCCTCGTTCGTGACCGAACAGCTCGCTCTCCAAGATCGTCTCGGGAAGTGCGGCACAGTTGATGGCTAGGAACGGTTGCTGGCTGCGCTTGCTGTAGTGATAGAGGGCTCGTGCGACGAGTTCCTTGCCCGTGCCGCTCTCTCCCAGAATCAACACGGTCGAATCCTGCGGGGCGATGCGGCCGATGTCCTTGTAGACCTCTTGCATCACCGGTGAGAGACCGATGATCCGGTCGGCGGCGAGGTCATCGGGATCGGTCTCGGCCAGCACGGCCGGGACGCGACTGAGGCGACTCACCTCGATCGCCTTGCCGACGACCTCCTTCAGCCGTTTGAAGTCAACGGGTTTGACGAGGTACTCGTATGCCCCGCGCCGCATCGCCTCAATGGCCGTCTCGGTGCGAGCGAACGCCGTCATGATGATGACCGGCAATCGCGGGTCGATCTGCCGAATCTTGTCATACGCATCGAGGCCCGATTGGTCAGGCAGCCGCACGTCGAGCATGACCACATCGGGCCGCTTCTGCTGGACGAGATCAATCCCCTCGCGCGCCGTCCCCGCCGAAATCACGTTGAGCTTCGGCGACGACAACGTCTCCTTCAGCGAGAAGACAATGTTCGGCTCGTCATCAACGACCAGCAGTGTGAACGTGGACATGGGCATGATGGAAGCCGGGTGATTTCAAATTGACATGAACGACAGAATTACGAGTCAGGTGAGCCGGGCGGCGTCAGCCCCTGGACTCTTTGCGGTGATCTCAAGAGTCCGGGGGCTGACGCCGCCCGGCTCACCTCGATTCCAATAACCTGCCTCACAGTGATTGATTCGCCATTACTTACACCTGTTGTGGCGGCAGGTAGATCGCGAAGACCGCTCCCCCTTGTGGCGAGTTGCTGGCTGTGATCTGGCCACCGTGAGCTTCCACGATGCGGTGGCAGATGGACAGGCCGAGACCCGTGCCGGTTTCCTTGGTGCTGATGAACGGCTCGAAGATGCGGTCGAGAACGTTTGTCGGCAGTCCCGGCCCTGAGTCGCGGATCGAGATCAACGCCCACTTTGAGACCCAAGCCGTCGGTGATAGATCGAGAGCCGCAGGTGGTCGAGACCGCGCGAGACTCACGAACACCTGGCCTCCTTCCGGCAGCGCGTCGAAGGCATTCAGCAACAGGTTGAGCAGCACTTGCCGCAACTGGACCGAGTCGGCTTCGATCAGAAACGGATCGGAGGTGAGATCGCATTGAAGTTGAATCTGCTGCCGATCGGCGCGGGCCGACACCAGTTCGATTGTCTGCTCGATGGCCTCGCGCGCGTCGAGCCGCCTCTTTTCGAGCTTGGGTGGCCGGGCGAAGTCGAGGAAGTCTTGGATCGACTTTTCCAAGCGACCGATCTCCTGCTCGACGACCTTCAGTTGTTGACCGTGCAGACCGTGGCCGTCGTCTCGTTCGACCGCCGCCTGCACCAGCATCTTCATCGGCATCAGCGGGTTTCTCAGTTCATGAGCCATCCCCGCCGCGAGCTGTCCCACCGCCGCCAGTTGCTCACTGCGCAACACTTCCAACTCGCGCTGCTGTAGCCGCTCGACGACCGTTCCGATGTGAGTCTCCATTTCTTGCAGACCCGCTTCGAGTTCTCGAAAGCCGCCGCTGCTGGAAATCTTTACCGGCCCGACAACATCCTCAAGCCGTCCCGCCACACCACGAACGCTCACGTCGAGTTGCACGATCGACTGGCTGATGCCGCGCGCGATGAGCAACCCCGCGACCAGACCGGCCGCACTCCCGCAGATGCCGAGCAACAAAAATGCCTGCCGCGATTGCTCGGTCGTGTGGCGGTTGGTCTCGTTCGTCCAATCGACCACGTCTCGGTTGAGCACCAGATAATCCTTGGCCGGATCGACGACGCGCGTGATCGCCGCCAACAACTCATCGACGCTGCTGTCACTCTGTTGCAACGCGCTCGGCTCGCCATCGTCGAGGCGGCGGAACAGTTCGGCGAACTGCCGCCATCCCTGCTGGACGACGTTGATCGAGGCCACCTCTGGCGGAGTGCGCGCCAATCCCTGCGCGAGTTCGATGTGTCGCGGAGCCGCTTCCCGCAGCTTGCGAATTTCAACCAGATGTCGTCCGTCATGACTGCGACCGAATTGCTGGAGTTGATGCCGGATCTCGCGCATGTCGATGTAGAGATCCTGCGCGGCGACGATGCCATGAACTTCTTGCGCAATCAGTTCGGAACTGTTGATCTGCTGTCGTTGCACATTCCACGCGGCGACGATCCCCAACGCGAGCAACAGCCCGCTAATCGCGATCGTCGGCGCAGCGGTCTTCAAAATAAACTGATGGTTCATGGCGCGGGAGCATACCGGGCCGATGTGCCGTGGTGAATGAACGCCGCGCGTCATACCTCGTGCGGGCGTTGATGAGGTATCTGAGCGGGACGGCGTCAGCCCCCGGTTCTTGGGCGTCAGCCCGTTTCGGAAGAATCGGGGGGCTGACGCCGCCCCGCTCAGAAATGTCTCACTGTTCGTTGAATTGGGGTCGGGGGTTCAAATTTCAAAATTGGCGAGTGAACGCGGTCTGAGAATTGGATGTCGTGTGATCGGCCAATTTTGAAATTTGAATGCCCGACCCCAGATCCCAACTCGCGAGAATCAATGTAGGCGATATCGGGAAACCGACGGCAAGGAACTGGCCACGGTCCTTGGCTACTGATTGGCCACGAGTCCCGCATCAACGTCTGTGGTGACTGAGTGCGGTGGTGCGTTCGTCACTCAGTCACCACAGCGACTCAGTCTGATCTCGATGCAAACAGGCGCATCAACGAACGGCCTTGCCACGAGTTGCGTTCTTGCCTGCTTGCTCATGTGCAGCACCACTTCGCTGACAGTCTCGCAAGGGTGCGCTGAGTTGCCGCAGAGAAACGTCTCTGGCACGGCCTCTGCGATACGGGAGTCATCACGATGAACGTGTTGCAGAACCCGTTCAAGCCGTTGTTGTTCTTCTTCTATGCGGGACTGCTGATTCCCGCGTTCAAAGTAACCCTCGAATTCCCAAAGGCCGTGTTTCAGGGACTGCGACTCGCCAATCAAACCTAAACCACTCAACCGCTTCACCCTCGTTTAAAGGAACCACGACATGCCACATCAGTCCCGCACTAACGGGCGAGCCGTCTTAACCTCCCCCTCCAAAGCGTCCTTCGGAATTGCTGGTCTCGCCTTCCTCGGATCGTTTGCCTGTGCCGCGATCAATCATTCGCTCTCCGGTTGGATGGCCGTAGCGGGGATGGCCGGACTGGGCTTGTTCTATCTGGCTCTCGGTGTCCTCAACCTCGGCCATGTCCCGAAATCTCTGCTCGACCGCGAACATGATTCATCCTGCGCGGCGTCCTACCCCCACCCGAGAAGGTACGGCGACGACTTGCTCGCCCCCCAATCGATTCGACTTGAAACACGAACGTAACCGTGAGACCGATGCCCAGCCGGACGAGTTGGTCGAAGTCTGATTTATCGCGTACACCACCGTTCGCCCGATCACTGATGAACCGTGCGCGTGTCCCGTTCTCTAGGAGGAGCAATACGATGAAGTTCACCAACGAGTGCCATCGAGCGGTGACGGTGGAAGACCAATGCGGGTTTCACATGCTGGCTGCCCAGCGGGTCGCAGGGGTGGCGAACCATTTCAAATCCGCGCTCTTTGTCGGCAACCGGCGACATTGCACCAACGCCACAAACATTCTGGGCCTGCTCATGCTGGCGGCGATGTGTGGAAGCGTCCTCCAACTGCACGCCTATGGCGAAGATGCCGAGTCGGCTCTCGATGAAGTCGCCCGAATGATCAGCCCCGGAATCAAAATT
>JAYTQJ010000532.1:0-19273 GCA_043746775.1 Schlesneria sp. | reverse complement strand
TTTGAACCACCTGACCCCGACTCTCCCGAACAGCTCGTCCTCGCTCGCACTTAGGGTTGGTGTGGTCATCACGCGGCGGCGCGACTACCAACGTTCAGTTTGCTCTGCACGAGGCCGATCAACTGGCCCAACTGCTGCGCGTGAGCCAGCTCTTCATGCGCGAGTCGAATCTTGAACCGGCGTTCGAGCTGCATGATCAGGCTCACCATATCGACCGAATCGAGACCGAGTTGTTCGGCCAAGCTCTGGTCCTCTTTCAGCGAGGAGACCTCTTCACCGGTCTCGTCCTCGAACAGCTCCATCAAGACTTCTCGAACTTCATCGCGTGACATCGTCAGTGCCCTCCCAATTGGCGTCGCGTACCGGATGAACGACTCGTCCGTCCGTAGCGGGGCGGGATGAAATCAAGTTTCGACAATTCACACAATCCCGGGTTTGGAATGTGGCGAAACTCGCCTGCATCGTTTGCGCCCGCACGGATGAGGATGGCACATTTCACACTAACCCGAAGCGTAAGCGAGGATGTGAGCAGGGACATCGCCTTTTTTACGTAGGGTAGACAAGCTCGCTTCGAGCGCCGGCCCACCATCGGGAAACGTCAAAACAAAACATGGTGGGCCGGCGCGGCGAAGCGCCGCTGGTCCCACCCTACAGGTTGCACAGCCTCGACCGCGAGCCGTATCGCTCAGCCGATTTTGCACGTCTTCAAAAACTCGAAAACCGGTCTATCCGCAAACGGCGGGATCACTAAACTCCCTCGCCCAACTCTCTTGGGCCTTGGGAACTGTCGTCCCCCCGAGCACCTTGTCCAAGAGTCACTCCGCTGTTTGTCGCCTTTCGCTCCGCGAAAGAGCGTTCTTTCGCGGAGCGAAAGACGACATTGTTTTGGGACAGGTACTCACGGTCGTTTGAGTCATCTGTGCTGCCCCGCGCGGGAAGGAGTCCGTCGTGTCTGCCGCTTGCCAATCCTCGCTGTCGATCACGGAGTCCAACTCCTCAATCGGCGCGAGTCACGACAGCAGCGTGACTCTCGAATGCGGCATCGCCGCGTTTGGTGTCGCCAATCTTACGGGCGAACTTCTCGCCACCATTCGCAAGTCACCCGAAGCCCACACCGCGATGCCGCTCGCACCATCGGTGGCACGCCATTGCGATGAGCAAACGCTGGCCGCCTTGTTCGCGGTCGGCGAGGCGATGCGCAAGATGAAGTCCACCACAGCGGACTTTGAAGCGTGGGGCATCGTCGCTTCGACACGCTTTATCGGTCGCTCTTTCTTCGCACAGTCGCTCGAAAAATTCGATCGCGAAGGACCGTGGAACACGTCCGTACAAGTTGTGCCCCATCGGTCGCTGCATTCCACTTCCAGCACGATCAGCCTCGCGATCGGTAGCCACGGCCCCAACGTGGGAGTCGGCGGCGGGAGCGATGGCGAGGGGCAGGCGCTGTTGGCCGCCACGTCCTTGTTGGATGAGTTCAACCTTCCCGGCGTGTGGCTGGTGATGGCCGGCTGGACTCCCGAATTGAACGTCGATGCCAGCGGAGCGCCGACGGAAGAATGCCGCTGTCACGCACTGGCACTGGCTCTCAAACCACCCCGCGACGTTCGAGGCGGTTTGAGTTTCCGTATCGTTCCCGATCACGATGCGTTTGAAGAATCAGTGGCCTCGACGGGCAGCAGCCGCTCAACCAGTTGGCTCGCGCTCCTTACGACGTTGCTCCACAAGGAGCCGCAAAATCTCAACGTCATCGCGCCGCTCTGCGATGGCCTGCGAGCCGAACTCGTCTGGAACTCGGCCAGTTCCGCCGCCAACTCGACCACCACATCCGATCAAGCCGCGTCCGATTTCCGCGCGGCGAGTTGATCCGCAGCCGTGCCTCACACCTCTTGCCACTTCGAGCCGCTCATGTCACAGCGATCTGCTGTCTGGATCACCGGTGTTGGACTGACGACTTCGTTGGGGCACCGGTACGACGAGTTCGCGAACAACCTGCTCGCAGGACGTTCGGGCATTCATCGCGTCGAACGATTCAACGTCGATGAACATCCCAGTCAGATCGCCGGTCTGGCGGGAGACATTCGCTGCCCGGACGGCGACGACGAATCGCAGTTCGCATCACTACTGCGTCTCGAACAGATGGCTCACTGGTGCGGACGAACGGCGCTCAGTCACGCTCAACTCGACACACATGGTTTGCGAGTCGGCCTGATTCTCGGCATGGGTGCCGAGTGGATGCAGATGTGGGAACCCGATCGTCAGCGCGGTGGCCAACGTTTGAGAGACTCCGCTCTCGATGAGGATTCTGTTGTGACGATGGCGCAGCGCCGACTCGGCCTGCGTGGCCCGACGCTCACCATCTCCGCCGCCTGCGCCAGCGGGAACTGGGCCTTGGCCGAAGCGCGTCGCTGGTTGCAGCTCGGCTGGGCCGATGTCTGTCTCGCCGGAGCGATCGACAATGGTGTGTCGCCCCTCTCGATGGCGGGCTTCGGAAATCTGCGGGCGCTGTCCCGCAAGAACGATGCGCCCCAAGCCGCCTCGCGCCCCTTCGACAAGAATCGCGATGGCATGGTTCTCGGCGACGGCGGCGCGCTGTTCGTACTCGAACGCGAAACAGACGCCCGTGCCCGTCGGGCACATGGCTATGCCGAAGTCGCCGGATTCGGCGGGACCAGCGACGCGCATCACCTCGTCATTCCCTGCCCCGAACCGGCACAAGGGATCGCCGCGATGAGGCAGGCCCTGCGAAACGCCAACGTCAGCCCGAGCGAAGTCAGCTACATCAACGCTCACGCCACTTCGACCTGCGTCGGCGATGTCGGTGAAGCCCGCGTCCTGCAAGCGGTGCTAGGCAACTCCGTCGGCGACATCCCGATCAGTTCGACCAAGAGCATGACGGGCCACTTACTCAGTGCCGCCGCCGCCGTCGAAGCCGCCGCCTGCTTGGTCGCCCTCGAACGACAGATGCTGCCCCCCACGATCAATCTCGACGAAGCCGATCCCGACTGCGCGATGCTCCGCCACGTCCCGCATCACGCCGTCGGCCATGCCGTGTCAGTCGCCGTCTCGAACTCGTTCGGCTTCGGCGGCAACAACACATCACTCGTCCTCCGCGCCGTCGCGTGAAGTTTGCTCCAACGCAACTCGTAGGATGGGCACTTCAGCCCGTCCGTCTGTGGTGCCTGTCCGTCTGTGGCGTTGGAAGAGTGGACGGGCAAGAGTGCCCATCCTACGACGCTCAATACCCCGCACTCGTCCCCTTCGCGACATCGATCGCCGGTAGCTCAAGTCGCCTCCGGCACTCATCGAGAATCTCGGCTGTCTTGCTCGCACCGCAGCGAGTCACGCCAATCTCTCTCACCCCGAGCAGCCCCTCGAAATCGCGGACGCCGCCCGCCGCTTTGACCTGCACATGAGCGGGAGCGTGTTTGCGCATCAGTCTCAGGTCGTCATGAGTCGCGCCGCCGGTGCCGTAGCCGGTCGAGGTCTTCACCCAATCCGCATTGAGTTCCCCGCAGATTTCGCACAGCCGAATTTTGTGCTCGTCCTTCAAGTAACAGTTCTCGAAGATGACCTTTACTTTCTGACCGGCCGCGTGAGCAACATCGACCACCGCACGAATGTCCTCCCGCACGTAGTCCCACTGGCCGCTCAACACCTGGCTGATGTTCACAACCATGTCCAACTCTTGGCAGCCGTCGGCCAGAGCCTGCTTTGCCTCGGCCAACTTGATCGCCGTCGTGTGTCCGCCATGCGGGAACCCGATCGTGGTACTCGGCTTGACCGTCGAGCCTTTGAGTAGCTCGGCACACTGACGGACGTAGTACGGCAGTATGCAAACGCTCGCCGCGTTGTACGCCACCGCCAGCTTGCAGCCCGCGACCAGATCGGCCTCGGTCAGCGTCGGGTTGAGCAGCGAGTGGTCGATCATCTTGGCGATGTCATCGTAGGTGTAAGACATTGAAATTCCTTGGGCGTTGTAGGATGGGCACTCCTGCCCGTCCGGTTTGGTGAGAGATGGAGAAGAGGAGTCAGAGGTCAGAAATCACGTGGGGCACGTTTTCAACGTGCCCCAACTCTGCAGATTTCGAGCACGATGAAATCGTACTTCACGAGTTCTTCGACAGACTGTTATCCCACCACGAACTGCCTCAAGTACGCCGCGCTCTGCTTGAGCGACTCGACTCGCAGTTCGAGCGATCCTTCGTACGCGCGGTCTTCCACTTCAACGCAGACCGGGCCACGATAGCCCACGTCGGTCAGCACACTGAAGAACTGGTTCCAGTTCACGTCGCCCAAGCCCGGCAGCTTAGGGGTGTGGTAGAGATTCGGGTGCGCGAGGATGCCGACTTGATCGAGCTTCTCACGGTCAATCCGCACGTCCTTCGCGTGAATGTGAACGAGCCGATCGGCGAACTCGCGGAGCGGCTTCAAATAGTCCATGTGCTGCCAGATCATGTGCGACGGGTCGTAGTTCAGCCCGAGTGACTTGCTGGGAATCTCATCGAACATCCGACGCCAGATCGCGGGTGACGTGGCGAGATTCTTCCCGCCCGGCCACTCATCTTTTGAGAAGAGCATCGGGCAGTTCTCGATCCCGATCCGCACGCCGTGATCCTCGGCGAGCTTCACGAGCGGCTTCCAGGTCGAGCAGAAGCGAGGCCAGTTGTCATCGACCGACTTGGTCCAGTCGCGGCCGATGAACGTGTTGACGCGGGCCAGACCTAACAACGAGGCCGCTTTGATGACGCGACCGATGTGTTCGACATACCGCGCCGCTTCCGCTTCATCCGGCGCGAGCGGGTTCGGGTAATAGCCCAGTCCGCTGATCGAGACTCCCCTCGCGGCCATCATCCCATTCACTTCGTCGGCCTTCGCCTGCGTGAAGTCCACCACATCGAGATGCGTCACTCCCGCATAACGCCGCTCGGCTTTGCTCACCGGCCAGCACATGACTTCGACGCACGAATACCCCGCCGACTTGGCGGTACTCGCCACTTCGGCGAGTGAGAGTTCAGGCAGAATGGCACTGACAAATCCGAGCTGCATCGCATTTCCTTTGAGTCGTGTCGCGTCGTCTTCACCGGACCGCTGGGCAACACCGTCAAGGATTTCGGAGCGACAAAACAGGCCCAATCGAACGTAGCAGAAGTCGTCAGAATTCTGGAGAGCCATCGAGTCGTCAGAATTCTCACGAATTCTGCTACAGAAATTCTTAACGGCGTTGACCGCTGGAGTTCAGGATTCATCCAGCCTCGCACCGACCTCACTCGATCCCCGGCAACACGCGCGGGCGGGTCTTCATTTCACTCTGCTCGTACAGCGGCATGGCGTCGGGAATCCAACTGGTCAGATCGTGGATGCGTGTCGCATGACTCGGGTGCGTTGAGGCAAATTCGGGTGGAGCCTTGCCGCCGGAAGCTTCAGCCATGCGCTTCCAAAACTCCATCGACTCGCGCGGGTCGTAGCCAGCGGCGGCCATGAGCAACAATCCCATGTGATCCGCTTCAGACTCGTGACTGCGGCTGTAACCGAGGATGCCGAACTTGGCTCCGGCGTTCATCAGCTGCATCAGTTGCTGCCGCTTGCCGGGGTCCATGTCTCCCATCGAAGCCCCGGCCGCCGTGAGACCAATGTTGGCGATCTGTGTTTGCGCCATGCGCTCCGAGCCGTGATGGGCCAGCGCGTGAGAAATCTCGTGCCCCATCACCGTGGCCAGTCCCGCGTCGTTCTCCGCGACGGGGAGGATCGCCGTGTAGACGACCATCTTTCCACCCGGCAAACAGAACGCATTGACTTGGTTCTCGTGCAGGACTTGGACATCCCACTCGAACTCCGGAATCTTGATGCCGATCCGCCGCTGGAACTCGGGATTGCGAGTGGCCTTGATGAGCCGCGACGTGATCTCACGCACCACCTCGACCGTCGGGCCGCGCTTCACGACGTTCCCGTCGCTCAACACTTCCTGATAAGCCTGCAAGCCGAGCTGCGCCTCCTGCTGCGGGTTCATCGCGACAACTTGTGCGCGACCGAACGGCCCCTGCTGGCAGCCTCGCGCCATCGTGAAGCCGACAGCGATGAGTCCGATCACAATCGGAATCATCCGCGCGCTGATGTTGAATCCCGGGCCGCGATTTTGTCTGTAGTTGCCGTCTTGATTTCCGAAACTCATCGCTCAGTCTCCTCAATCCGGTGTCGCCTCGCCCTTGTAGGATGGGCACTCTTGCCCGTCCTCTCTTCGATTCCAATACAGGACGGGCAAGAGTGCCCATCCTACAAATCGCGTCGTCGTCGCCCATCACGGGTCCTTGCGGTCGATGACGTTCGTCTCCAAGAACCGAGCGAGCTTGTAGAAGTCGCTCTCCTTCTTGATGAAGCGGACGATCGTCTTCAGCGAGCCTTCATCGACGAGGTCCGTGAACGGGACGTAGTGCAGATCGAACTGGCCCGAGACCGAGACCATCACGCCCGTCTTGCCGTCTTCTACGAGAGCGCGATACGCGCCGACACCGAGTTGGCTACCGAGAATCACATCGAAGCCGATCGGTCGGGCGCAGCGAGTCTCGTAGCCGAGCTGCACGCCGTTGACCTTCCGCTTCTTCCCCATCTGGGCTTCAAATTCCTTGGCGACGAGCTTCGCCAACTTCTTGCCGAGATCGGCTCCCGCGACGGCGATGTGCCCGAACGGGTCGTACTCGACCTCCCCGAGCAACGCCATCGGTAGCCACTCGGCCAAGCCTTCGGCTAGCACGATGACGCCGAACTCTTTCCCTTCGACCTCTTCGCGGTAACGCATCGTCGCGACGAGCTTCTTCACGACCGTATCGACCTTCATGATCTTGCGCGTCTCCATCGCACCGGTCTTCGGGTTCAGGACCTCTTCCGTCGTCAGCATGTCTTCTTCGAGGTCTTCAATACTCATGACCATGCTCGCCTCGCTGGCAATCGCCGCACCGTAGGCCAGCCAGCCCGCACTGCGTCCCATCGACTCGACGATGAAGTACGCGCGGCCCGCTTCCGAGTCGGCCAACAGATTGCGAATCTCACCCGCCATCTGTTCGACGGCCGAGAAGAAGCCGAACGTGAAGTCGATCCCGTTGTAGTCGTTGTCGATTGTCTTCGGGACGTGAACAACGGGGATGCGCGGCAGGTCGGCGGGAAGCGTGTCTTGGAAGACCTTGATTTTGTAGGCCGTCCGCAGCGTGTCATCGCCGCCAATCGACACGAGAGCGTCGATGCCGAGCGACCGCAGCCCGTCATAGACCGTGCGCAACTTGGCGGTCTTCGTCGTGTCATGCAGATCGGCCGGAGTATCGACTCCCTTGCCGGGGTTTTCGCGCGCGGTGCCGATCATGATCCCGCCGGTGCAGCGCGTGCGACGGAGCTTCTCGGAGTTGAGCCGAATGAAATCTCGCCCCTCCTTCAGTCCTTCTTCCGACTTGAAGCGGACCAGTCCCGCATAGCCATGCTTCATCCCGAAGACTTCGATCCCCGCCTTGATGAACGACGAAGCGGCCGTCGAAATCACCGCATTCGCGGCGGGAGCTGGCCCTCCCGAAAACAGGATCGCAACCTTCTTGATGGACGACTTCAAAACAGCATTCGACATGAACGAGAACTCCAAAGTGAGAGTGACAACGTTTTCGTAACGACCGGTGAGACGGATCGAGTCAACAGCCCGTGACTTGGACGCCCTCGTCCGAGCGCCTTGCTGTTCAACAGCGGACGGACGAGGGCGGCCATCCTACAGCTCGTCGGGCGATCCGAGGCGGGATTGTGAGCAGCCCACCAAACGGCATCAAGCCCCGCGACGAAGCAATCAGGCGATGCCGATTCCGTCTTACCAAAGTAGCCGTCATCGCTCCGCGTGACGAAAGCCGATGGCGTGTGGGCACCGCTGCTCAAATCAGCATCGAACTCGCGCTCGGCCATCGTCACGCGGAGCGGTGACGGCTACTTGGTCCAGAGCGGCGGGCCGTCGAGGTGCTTGAGATACCTGTCGCGGAACTCGAAGAACCGCGCGTCGGTGGCCTGCTGAGCGGCCATCGTGGCGGCTCCGAAACGGATCGCTTGGTCGATCTGATCGTCGGCCCCCAAGTTCAGCGACTTCACTTTGTCGAGTGCCTGCTTCACCTGCGGGTCGTTGGTGATGCGCCCCTCCAGATCGGGGCGAGGCTTCGTCGCGTCGGCCGTCTCGCGGTGAGTCCAGATCGTTTCCCACTCCGCTTGCTCGCGCGGTCCCGATCCCACGCACGCCACGAACACCGATTGCACGGCCACCTGTCGCCCTTCCACGTTCAGATCGAGCCGCGTGGCGCGGAAGCCAGTCGCGTTCAGTTTGTCCGCCTCCACGATCGCCGATTTGAGCCAACCCTTGTTCAACGCGACGTTGTTCGATTCCGGCTTACTCTTGGCCGGACCCCCTTGGCCGGTGAGACCCTTCAAAAACGAACTGACCTGACCGCGCAAGACCTTCTCGATCACGGGAGCCATCTCCTTGAGATCACGCTCGCCGTTGGACCTCACCAGCAGATCATCCGTCCCCTGAAAGTCGATCGGCGTCCCGTAGGCATACGTGACGAGCGCCATCCGCGCCCCCCATTCATGTTCGTCCTGAGTCCGCGCGGCGAGTTGGTCCGACAAATCCGGCGCGGCCTGCATCGTGTCGATCCCCTTCTGCTTGAGTTCTCTCGTCAGGTCCGCGACATCGCGCGTCGCGACATCTTTCAGTCGCTCGCCCCACGCCCACAAGACGACTCGCTGACGATCCGGCACCGTCGGCGTCACCTTCGCGATCGTCTCGCGCTGCGCCTCGAACCAGACAAACTGAGTCGGCTCGGGCGGCGCGGCCTCTGCCAACAACTTCTCGACCCGCTCCTGTTCCTGCTCCAAAAACACCGCGACCTGTTTCGACGACGGAGGCGTGGCGAGCAACATCTTCAGCCGATCACGCAGTTGTTCCCAAGCCTCGCGCTGCGCAGCGACCTCGTCTGTCGCGAGCTTGGCTAACAACTCAGGGTTCGCCTTCTGAAGCCACTCCCGAGGCACGGCCATCGTCACCGCACCCTTAACCTCACTCTTCAAGATCGTCCCACGAACCGCCTTCCCCGACTTCAGGCTCACCACGTCCACGCCAAGCTGCGAGATCGCGACCGGCTTGGAAGTTTGAGCCAACGCACAGGCCGGAGCCAAACCGAGCAGAATAGACACGATCCAACCTGCGTGGTTTCTGTGTGGCAGAGTTGCGAGCAACGAGTGAATCACAGCAATCTCCAAGGCGAGCCAAATGCAATCTCAGTGAACGTCTCACTCCAGAAACGTCTTCCCGCCGAAACATCAACGCCACTCAGTTCGACAAGCCCACAGAATTCCCGCTTCATCATTCTGTGCCCCATCATTTTGCCTTTGCGCAAAGACAAAATGATGGGGCACAAAATGATGAAGACACGACGCCCTGCCCACCGGCTTCATCCGTGCCCATCTGTGCAATCTGTGGTCAATCCTCTTTGCCAGCCGCTGAGTCACTTGCTGTTCGGGTGTTTGACCGGCAGCGGGTGGTCGAGCGTGTCTTTGTTGGGGACGAAGCCGTTGCCGTCGGTGTCGATGAAGATCGGGTTACTGAGTGCGGTCGGTTGGGCCTTCGTCGCCGCTTCACCGTAGATTTTGAAGAGGTTCCCGCCGACATCGCCTACCACCACGATAAGGTGCGCGTCGCTCTTCAGGTCCAGTTCCAAAGCTCGATCAAACTTCACAACGCCGCCTCGAAACAGGTCGGGGTGCTTCTCGCGCGTGTAGTCGTGAACGGCGTGCTTGCGGCCGTTGACGAGGACGAAGAGCGTGTCGATGTCGAGCCAGTTCGGGCATTGGACTCGAACCTTCAGCGTCACCTTGCCGTTTTTTGCTTGGAGGTCCTGGCCACTGACAACCGTGTCGGTCTTGCCGGTCTCGTGCGCGGTGACTTCGAGGTACGGGCCGTTCGACATGATGACGCGGCCCTGCTCGGCGGCGTGGACCATCTCCATGTGATCGATCTTCGCCGGGTCATCGGTCGAGGATTGAATCCAATTCCGCAGCCAGCCCGAGCCGTGGAAGTTGTAGTGCGAGTCAGTGTTGACCACGCCGTAGATGCGGAAGCCCTGATTGAGCAGTTGCAGCCAGTTGAAGACTCGGTTGTGAAACGGTGCCCCTTCGCGCGTGCCAATGGGGCCAAGCGACAGCGCGTTGTCGATGGCGTGAACTTCCATCACGTCCATGAACGGAAACGCCCGCTCGTGCCCGCCGTCCGGTTTTCCATCGCCATCCTTGTCGTAGAACATCCAACCGGGATCGGGATGGTTCACCTGCAACAGCTTCTCACTGCGGTCGTTCCACAGTGCGAGCCGCTCGATTTGCGATTCGAGGTCCGGCCCGGCCACCGGCCCTCCGCCGTCCTGAGTGCGCGGCTTCATCTGCATCGGGAAGGCGTTCTGATGATTGAGCGGCAGCGGCGAACCGGTCAGCTCGATCCCCGAGACCGACGACATGAACTGCCCGATCCCCAGCCGGTCGATGTGAGGCTGATACGTGCTGACGCGGTTGTGCTCGGTGCAAGGCGCGAACTCGATGTGTTCGCAAACCAGATTCAACACGCGCCCCAATTGGCTCGACGTGTTGTCCCCCGACGGAGTGCTGTGACTGTGAAAGTCGCTGCTCACCCAACCGGGCGTCTCGATGGCACGAATCAGTTTGCCAGACAGTTCTGAAACGCCACTCGCTGTCACCTCGATCTCCGTGAAGATCGCATCGAACTCAGAACCGTGGCTGATCGTCACCGCATACTTCCCCGCCGGAATCTGCTTCTCGATCCGACCGTCGGGCGAATAGAGGAGGTTCCGCACGGCGAACTCAGCAGTCTCGGGACCGAAGTCCAACTTGGCCCCCTCCGCGAGCGGCTTGAGTTCCACTTTGCACGGGATCGGATCATCGTGAGCGTCGGTGATTCGGCCTCGCACCATGCCAACACGGTTATCCACCTTGAATTCGATGGCATCGGGTCCAGCTGTCGCGGTCAGTCGCTGTTGTGCGACAAGGTTGCCGAGATAGAACAGCTTCGCGGAGTAGTCGCCCGGTTCAAGCGGCAGATTCAACGCGACCGGGGGCTTCGCTTTGGGGTCATACTCCGGCAACCGCACGCTTCCGACCACGGTGTCCCCCCGCGTGAGTTCCAGCCAGTAATCGCGCTGATCGCCCCACAGGCCGAGGAACTGAAAATGCGTTCCGCCACTGATGGGCGTTCCGGTCTTCAATCGTTGATGGCTTTGATAGTGAACGTGGAACACGTTGCTCGACGAGTACAGATGCCGCGTCAGTTGGAAGGATTCTCCCGGTGCGAGCTTCGCCTGCAATTCACCGGCTTCGGTTTCGTACTTGATCGCCGTGGTACGGGCATCGCTGTTGAACTGCATCTTGCGGCCGGCGGCATCCAGCCCGTAGGCCTGCCCCCAATGGCGGTCATACAACCAGAAGCGATCCGTGGTCGAATTGGGCGAGCGAGCCATCTCCTCCTTGCCTCCGTCCGCACGAAAGTCGTCTTCCAGCGGAACGGACAGCGGAGCCGCACCGCGATTGGTGAATGTCG
The DNA here is from genome assembly GCA_043746775.1 of Schlesneria sp. Classification (GTDB taxonomy): domain Bacteria; phylum Planctomycetota; class Planctomycetia; order Planctomycetales; family Planctomycetaceae; genus Schlesneria. The sequence continues at coordinate 7,659 of JAYTQJ010000532.1, read as the reverse complement.
AGGTCACCGTCACGAACGAATCCTTTTCACCCAGCGAATAGACGACTGTCACTTCGGGAAGTGTCTCGGTGGCGTCGGCTTTCACGACGACTGAGGCCGACGCGCCACTGACGCCTGTCCCCGTCGGCGCGACATCTTTTTCATCCGCACCGCGAAACGAACCCGCTCGATACGCGAACTTCTTCTTGCCGGGATAGAACGCCGCCAACTGGTCGTTGTCGGCCACTGCCGAAGTCAGATCGATGACCGTCCCCGCCACATCGCGCACCGTCATGTTCGCGTTGCGAGTCGCCAGCGGCTGCGCAATCACAGCCTTCATGTGGGCGTTGCGCAGCACGAAGTCGCCGTAGATCGCATCGGATTCCTTGCCGTCCTCAACGAGGTCGCTCCAGTTGGAGGATGTAAGGACGCGGGCTTCGGCTTGATCAGTCTTCCAAACGGGCGTCTTGAAATGAACGCCATCTCCTCCCCCTCCGAATTGCATCGCTGAATTCGCACCGACCGCCAGACCGAGCAACAGCAACGTACCGACCACTGCGAGCGAGGATTTCATCGGGTTGGCTCCATCAAGCAAGAAGACACTGAGTCCGGGAAGAGCGACGAAATGCGAATCAGGGCGACTCAATACAACGACCGGACGAACATCGCAAAGCTGAACCAGCGAAGAATCGGTGAAGGCCGTATCGAGCTTTGTAAGGCGAGTGGCAAGAGTTGATTTACCACACACTGGGGTCAGGCACTCCAAACTTCAAACGACGGCGGTGGTGAGTCTGATTCGCGAAACAGCGTCATCCCGCCGTCGTTTGAAGTTTGGAGTGCCTGACCCAGCTGGGTACGTTAAGACTTGCCGTTCGCCTAAGGCCCGACAGGCTGTTGCAAAGGGACGTACGGTGGGACCGACGCGATCAATACTCGCCGACCACTTCGCCGCTGCTGCGGCTGCCGAGCGATTGCCAGACGGACTGGTCGATGCTGTCGCCGATGAACTGCACATGGCCATCGACGAACAGGGCGTGGACTCCACCCGTGTGGCGACTGCGGGCGGCGACGTTCAATGAGAGGCGGTCCCAGATGGCGTTCCAACGGTTGCTGTGAGGCAGTCCGCCACGGCAGTCGATGTCGGGACTGTTCGGTGTGCGGAGGTGATTGTACATCGAGTGCCCCGGCGCACCGAGCAGCCAACGGCTGCCGCGCGTCTGCTGCAACGCCTGTCCGCCGCCGTGGCACTGCATCGCGTAGTCGGTCAACTCGGGACACGCGGTCGCGTTGTCGCAGCCGGTGGTCAGGACGAAGCCGTTCGTTTTGCTCACTCCATCCCAAACGGTGGGGCCGCCCTCCGACTTGATCGTCTCACTGATGCAGACCGTCTGACTCGACCCATCCGTGACATCGGCGAACCGCACGGATGAGTTCTCATAGAAGAGTCCGGTCACGCGCACGCCGCTCGGGTTGCGCGGCGACAGCGGTAACGTATTCCCCGTGCAGAGCGGATAGTTGTGAACGGCACTGTTCCCCTGCAACTTGCGGAACGGATCGCTCGGACAGAGGAAGTACGGGATCGTCTGTTCGAGTGCCGCCGCATTCACCGCGCCTTCGGGGTTCGCGTCGAAGTTGATCTGACCATAGAGCGCCATCGCATCGAGGTGCGGCAACAGCGACGCATAGGCCGAGAAGCAGCGTCCCTGACCATCGACCACGCTCCGCAACCGTCCCGGCGGAAAGCAGCGATGGACATCGTGATAGTTGTTCAGTGCCAGCCCCAACTGCTTGAGATGGTTCTTGCACTGAGTCCGCCGCGCCGCCTCGCGCGCCTGCTGCACTGCGGGCAACAGCAGCGCGATCAACACCGCGATGATGGCGATCACGACGAGCAGTTCAATCAGACTGAAGGCGTGGCGGCGATCACGTTGTGGCAGAGGTTGATTCACGGAGTGGTCCAGAGACACGGGCAAGCGGGAAACAGGGCCATCACGAACCGACGCGACAAACAGCCCGTTGAAAAACGTAGGATGGACGCCCTCGTCCGTCCGTTCTCAACTCGAAATCACTCGAACGAGGGCGTCCAAGTTACGTTCTTCAACAGGCTGCTAGCCCGGATGATTCACTACGAAATACTCGAAAGACACGAAAGTTCAGAGGAGACGAGAGTTCTGATCCCAAGTGACCGCAATGGCACGACACGCGATACCTAGAGATGCTCTGATCGCAACTCTCTTCAATTTCGTGTCTTTCGAGTATTTCGTGGTTCCTCATGAATCACGCGGGCTAGCGAGGTTAGCCTTCCGAAAACCGTAGCCGACAGCCGGGAGCGTGTTACGGGAAGATCGGCGAGCCTTCCAGCGTCATGATTTTCTGAGCCAATGCGCGGAAGCCGCCTTGGGGCGCGACGATCAGCAATCGGCCGGAGAGCTTGACCGACGACATTAGCGCCGTGACCAGAGCGCGGTCGCGGTCGGCATTCGATCCGCCGAACAGGCCACTCGGCTTGGTGCGAGCGACCAGCACGAACAGCCTCTGTTTTTGAAAGTGTTTCAGTTCTTTGCGGACGAGCCACGCGGCGGCGATCTCCGGCTGAGCGGCCAGCGTTGCGCGGAGCGATACGAGTTCGGTCTCGTTCAATCCATGCGGCACGAACGGATCTTTGACGGTGACGACGCTCCGTTCCGTCGATGCCGCGACCTGTGCCGTTTGGAAGCGGCTGACGATCACCTGCATGTCGCGCACCTTCTCGGACTGACCGAGTTCTTGAAAGTGTGCCGACAGCACGCCGCACGCGGCCGGAATCATGTCGTGTTCCGGGTCGCTCAGAATGCGACGCAGGAATTGTTCGCCCTCGTTGTTGCCGCGTTCGAGCAAATGGCTCCCCAGCACGATGGCCGCGTTGCCGTGCAGCGGCTGCTGTTCGAGCAACTGCCTGAGTAACGGTTCGGCCGCGGCCGTCCCTTGCAGTTGGCCGATGGTTCTAGCCTGCTCCCACAGTTGCTCCGCCGTGAACACCCTCGGTTCGGTTGCCTCGTCAGTTGTGACGAGTCGCTTTTCAAGGCGACGGGCGTGATGGAAAACGTTCTGCCAACGCAGACGGTTTTCCTGCTGCCAGAGGACATTCACGTCGTGTGCGATCTGATCCAATTCAGTCCCGAGCAAGACATCGGCCGTTTGAGCCGCCGGTTTCGGAAAGCCGTCCCGCGCGAACTCGCGCACGTCCAAGCCGAGTGCCAGCAGTCGATCGGACAGACTCGGGTGCGTGTCGATGCTGCCGGTCAGAAACTGCGCCGATTGCTCGATCCACCGCTGGGCATTTTCCGGCTTAGGCTCTTCATCGAGGAACGCCTTCATCCGCGCGACGACATCGTCGGGCACTTCTTCGTGCGACCGTGCCAGCAACGTCAGTTCGTTCCAGAAGTCGTCGCTCAAGCGGCGGCCAAAGCACTCGATTCGCCAGAGGGCTTGAGCGATGGCGTTCACGCCACCCCAATCGGCGGCGATGCGGTCCGCCTGATATTCGTTGGCCCGCGACAGGACAAACGCATGAGCGTTGAAACGCGGCCAGTACCAGTGGACGAATCCCATGAGCGGCCCGCGAAAACTCTTCAACACGCTGTCGTTGCCGACCGCCCCGAGTTCCGCAAACACGCGCGACCACGTTTGACGCAGCCGGTAAATCCACCTGCCGAACCGATCGTGACGCGAGGACGAATGAGCGAACTCGTGAGCCAGCACGCCAGCGAACTGCTCCGGCGAGAGCATCTGCATCAGCGGTAGCCCAATGAAAAGATGGTTCCGGTTGAAACCGAACACGCCCCACTGCGGGACCGTCTGCACGCTGGCGTTGAAGTCGGGAGTCACCTGCACACTGTGAAACGGCGGAGCGTGATAGTCATCCTCCAGCTTCTTCAGGACACGAAAGAGCATCGGCACTTCGTCCTCGGTCACGACACGGGCCGTTGCCGTTTTCAACGGCACCCAGAGGAAGATCAACGTCTGACAGAGACCAAACGCGAGCAACACCGCCACGATCGCCATCAAGAAAATACTCGGCTCGGTCCCGGCAACAACGGCCGCGATGACGAGTCCCGCAGAGATCACCAGCACGAGCAGCAACCCCGCCAGAAACCCTGCGTAACCGACCGCCACCAGCCAAGCGGTCCGTACACGCAACCACAGCGGCCGCGATCCGTACCGCTGCTGAATCCGCGTCACAAGTTGATCGAATTGTTCGTCGGTCATGATGAGGTCAACAGTAAGGCGATCAAAAACAGGTCCGACAGGTGTGGCTGGGGTCGGCGCTTCGCCGCCCCCAGAGGCATCAACTCAGGTTCGGCGCATCGTTCCGGATTTCCGGGCAGTAGGCTGTGGGTCTATGTCATCCAGTGAAATCGTTTGGAGAGTTTCTGCTTTCAGCCCGGAGGGCGGCAGATGGTAGCCCACGGCGTAAGCCGTGGGTGGGATCAAGACACTGTTTTCCAGCCCCGGAGGGGCGACACATTGGCCCGCTTTCCGCGTGGCAGTCATCAATCTGGCGTTACAAGTGTCGCCCCTCCGGGCAACGCCGTTAAGGATTTTTTATAGCAGAATTCGTGAGAATTCTGACGACTCCACGGCTCGCCAGAAGTCTTACGACTTCTGCTACGTTCGGCCCTGTTTTGTAGCTCCGAAATCCTTAACGGCGTTGCCCTCCGGGGCTGAAGAAGTTGTGTTGTTCCTGAACCCACGGCTCACGCCGTGGGCTATGACCTGCCGCCCTCCGGGCTAATACAACAAGACCCCAGCCACATGACCACGAATGCAGCACCGATCACGGCAAAGTCGCGGCCTGCTTGACGAGCAGGTACGGCGGCTGGCGGCTGACGTTGAGTTTGGCGGCGCGTTGATTGAGTTCCGCTTTGCGATCGGGGAAACGCTGTGCCAACGCGACCAACAGAATCGGGGTGTCCGTGTTTCGCATCACGATCTCATCGAGTTCCGCATCGGTCGGTGCGGTGTCTCGTTCGAGTAGTCCCGCCGCGCGAACAGCATCCGAGTCACCCTTCCGCAACTCCTCACACGCCTTCGCACGCCACGTCTCGGCGTCGGCCTGACTCCCCTTCATCGCGAAACTCACACTCAGCGCGAGCGGCTCCGTCCAGTCGTCCATCAGCGTGTCGAGGTCCGGCAGCTTCGCCGCCACTTCGGGTTGCCCGGTCGCGATCAGGAATTGAAACTGATAGCTCGTCATCTCCTTCGGCTCCAAATTGGGCTGCTTCTTGAGAAACGCTCCCGTGTCGCCACAGACGTAATCAATCATCAGCTCATACGTGGTCCGACCGTTGGCGCTGGGCTTACCGCCGGAGACACGGTTCCACCAAGCGAGGTATTCGCGTCGCACGTCGTCCGGCTTCGCTTTCGCCGCCAGCGCATCGCTCAGCCGGAAGACGGCCGTTAGCATTTCGGCCAGATCGTTTCCTTGCAGAGCTTGGCGGTACATCCCTTCCAGTTCCGTCGTGTCTCCGTTGGCCATCTGCACCGTGTGCCAGAAGGTGCGGAACGACTGATCGCCGCGCAGCGCCGGGACCGCTTTGTCGCACCACTCCTTCGCCTCTGCCCACTCGCCTCGATTGGCGGCATCAATCGCGAGACCCATCGCGGGCCAGCCCTGTTGCTCACCCCCCTTCTCAAACGACTGACGAAAGAACTTCATTTGCTCGGCCCGTGTCGGACTGATGCGGCCGCGCAGATAAAGCAGCGCGGCGTTGTTGGGATCCTTCTCCAACTGAGCGTCGTACTCGGTGAGCAACTCCGCGTGTTTGGATCCGACCGACTTGAGACTCTGATACGTCCGATGCCACGCCACCGAGATCGGCTGTCGCCACAACTTCGACTTCAAAAATTCGGCCACGCGCTGCTCATTGCCATCCCCCTTCACGCGGAAGGCATACACGCTGAGCAAAGACGAATCGTTCGGACTTCGGTCCAGATGTCCCTCGGCAAACGTCAGTGCGACCGATTGGTCCGGCTGCATGATCCGCCCCAGCAGGACTGATGTCGGCTGCAACGGCATTGTGCCGAGATGCACCTTCGTCACGACCGTGTTTCGGCCTTCGACCTTGAGACTCGCGGGAGGCTGTTCAAACGCATAATCGACATGCGGCACGAAGTTGAGTCCCTCGTCCAGCCAGAGCGATTCGGACGGCTTCGGGTTCAACGAGTAGTGGATTTTGTTCACGAACACACCGGAGAGACCCTCGACATCGATCACCCAGATTGGACTCGACAGCCAGCGTGAGAAGTACGGCGAACGGAGATCGACCGCGATCTGCTTCGTCACCGGCCCCGAGATCGCAAGTTGATGGTGCCCCTCGGAAAGAGAAATCTTCGAGCGCAGATTGACCGGCACGGCCGGACCGCCATCCACCGAGACCTGCACCGGCTGAGCATACGCACTGACGACGTACAGCGTCCGGTGCGTCCGGTTGTACTCATTCAAGCCGAGCATCCCGATCGCAAACAGCACCATCACGATCGAACCGAACGCCGCCCAGCGCACCCACGGCGCGTGCGTTCCGCTCTTCGAGTCGAACAGACCTCGGATCGAGAATTCCCGCGTCGGCAGCAGCGATGATTCGAGACTCAGCGCCTTCTCGGACTTCGCCACGAGCTTCCGAAACGCATGTTGCTCACCGATTGCGGGAGCCTCGCGCAAATAGACCGCACACAGTTCGAGAGCCTTCTCGTGGTTCCCCTGTTTCTGATACGCCTGCGCCAGCATGTTGAGCGGTTCGAGATTGAACGACTGCCCCGAACCGGGCTGACGCAGGTAATCGAGCAACTCAAACGCCTCGTCCAATTTCCCCTCGTTCGTGCGACGCCACGCCAGACTGTGCCGGACTTCCGGAGCCTCGGGCTTCAGCGCGTGCGACTGCTCGTACAGCGGCGTCCCTTCCTGCCAACGACCGGTCTGATCGAGATGCGATCCGAACCCGGCCAGCAAATCGGCGTTGTCTGGGAACTGCGTCAACGCCCCCACGCGAAAGGCATCCGCTTCCTGGTGCATGTGAAACGACAGGTACTGCGCATGAGTCACCATCGCGGTCTCGACGGTCGGCTGCTCGCGATGTTTTTCGAGTGCCCCGGAAACGGCCAACTGCCGCGACATCTCGTACTGCTCGGGATTGGCCACCCAATGACGCTGACAGCGCGGGCACGAGTCCAAAATCCGCACCCGCTTCAACGGGATGATCGGAATGAAAATGATCACGAACCACAGTCGCGTCGTGTACGACTCCAGCTTCCCCGCCGCGCCGCAATGCGGACACGTCCCCGGCCGACTCGCCGCATCCTTCTTGCCGTAATAATGAGTCCCGACTCCGTTGACGGTCGTGGGCATGACGTGGGTTCTTTCAAAGAAACAAAACAGATTGGAAGAAAAGAGATGCAGAGAAGCGGTTCAAAACTAACCCGAAGCGTAAGCGAGGACAATTCCACGCAGGGCCTTCCGACACCTCAACTCAACTGCGAAGTACCCGCTTCGTTGATAGAGTGCCGCCCACGCGAGTTCGTCCCGCGGCTCGCCTGATTTCGTTTTGTGTCGGTCACGTTCATAGTTGACGCGCACGCCAAAAGTAGCCTTCATCGCTCCGCGTGAAGACAGCCGAGTGACCAGCGACTCAATCCCCCGGAAAA
>JAYTQJ010000531.1:0-3527 GCA_043746775.1 Schlesneria sp. | reverse complement strand
CTGAACCGGACGCTAGCGCGTTCCGGCTAATGAGTCTTCCAGCAACGTTCCGCCCGAAGGTTCACGACGTTCCCGATTCAGGAACGGTTTCTTGTTCCTCACTGGCGGGAGCGCCCGCCCTCGCTGACGCTTCGGGTTACATTCACATTGCGGTCGTCGGCGCCGGAGCGGGGGGAGTTGAGATCACGCTGTGCATGGCCGCGCGGTTGCGAGACGTGTTGGGGACCACGCCGTTCGAGATCACGCTCATCAATGCCTCAGATCAACTACTCGCTGGCGTCACGAACAAAACGGCCAATGTGGCTCGTCGAGAACTCGCAGCACGTAACGTCCGATTGGTCCTCGGGCACAGAGTGACCGGCGTCTCATCGGGCGTGATATCGCTCAACAATGGCGACCAGATACCGGCTGATCTGGTGGTGTGGGCCACTGGTGCCGAAGGGCCGCCGTTGCTCCGGCAACTCGGCTTGCCGACGGATGATCGCGGCTTCTTGCTGACTCGACCGACGCTGCAAGCGATCGGTCACGATGCGATCTTCGCGGTCGGCGATTCCGGAACACTGCAACAAGGACCGACCCCGAAGGCGGGCGTTTATGCCGTGCGACAAGGCCCCGTGTTGTGGGACAACATCGGCCGCCTCCTACGAAGAGAGCCGCTGCAAGAATACCGGCCGCAGGCGAAGTTTTTGAAACTGCTCAACCTCGGCGACGGCCACGCGGTGGGTGAGTTTCACGGGCTGACGTTTGCTGGTCGCTGGGCTTGGAAATGGAAAGACCACATCGACCGAAAGTTCATGCGGATGTTTCAGGATTATGGGCCGATGCCGTCTTCGCCTTTCGAGACGCCGATCTCGCAACAACCGATGCGTTGCACGGGGTGCGGTGGAAAAGTGGGCGGCTCGGTGTTGTCGCGAGTCTTGCGGCGGTTGGACATTCCGCGTCACGAGCATGTCGAACTCGGGCTCGAAGCGCCGGACGATGCGGCGATCATTCGGCTGTCGGCGGGAACGGCGCTCAATGCGACCGTCGATTTCTTCGCCGCGCCGTTCGACGACCCTTTCACGGTCGGTCGGCTGGCGGCGTTGCATGCGGCCAGCGATTGCTTCGCGACCGGCGCGAAGCCGATCGGAGCACTCGCATCGGTGACGATTCCCGTCGGCACGCCCCGTCAGCAGGAGCAGTTGTTGTACGAACTGCTGGCCGGCGCGTTGCGAGAACTTCGCGCGATGGGGGCGACGTTGGTCGGCGGTCACACGATTGAAGGTCCGCAACTGACGATCGGTTTCACGATGCTCGCCGAACAAACCGAGCCGCCGCGCACGAAGGGTCAACTCCGCGCCGGCGATTGCCTCGTCCTCACGAAACCGCTGGGGACGGGAGTCCTGTTGGCGGCACACGCTCAAGCGCGCTGCCCAGCCGCTTGGTTTCAGTCGCTCGTGCAAACGATGCTCGTCAGCAATCAACCCGCCGCGAGCTTGTGCGACGAGTTCGACATTCGCGGCCTGACGGACGTCAGCGGCTTCGGTCTCGCCGGACACTTGCTGGAAATGTTGCGTGCCAGCCATGTCGCTGCCGAGCTGTCGTTGTCGGCGCTCCCAATCCTCGACGGCGTGCTGGACCTCTTGGCGGAAGGAATCGAAAGCACGTTGGCCCCCGCGAATCGTGATGCCGAAGCGAACATGGACGAGGGCGAAACTACCTGCCGGCTTCCCCGTTATGCGACGGTGTTCGATCCGCAAACCTGCGGCGGCTTGTTGATGGGCGTCCCGGCTCGGCACGTTGATGCAGTGTTGTCCCGGCTGTTGCAGCAAAATGCCGTGGCCGCCACTGTCATTGGACGAGTCGTTGAGTCGGTTCATACGGAGCCGCAACTGCGTCTGGGCACACTAACCCGAAGCGCAAGCGAGGGCGAGCGCTTCACGTGACGTAGACGTCGAAATCGGAACGCCGTGAAGCATTCGCCCTGTCTTCATTCGTGTGAGTTTCGATCCGTGTGCGAAGTGTGTTACGAAACCGGATGAACGCACTTCGCACACGGATCGGAAAACACACGGATGAAACCCCACGAAACAACGAATCCGTCGCAATTCTGCGAGGCGCTCGCGGGTAACGGTTCAACATGAAAACTCGCACTTCAGGTGAGTGAGGGGCCGCCGAAATCTTCGTTGCAGCAAACGCCATTTCGTAAGACACTCCCGACCTCACCCGAACTGGTTTTCGATTCGATTCGATTTGATGGGAATGAACGGCAACGATGACACTCTTCTGCATTTCCGGCGGCACGGTTTACGACCCGACCAACCACATTGACGGCGTCGTTCGCGACTTGTGGATTCAGGACGGTCGCATCATCGCCGCGCCGAGCGATCCGAGCGTGAGGGCGGATAAGACGCTCGACGCGACCGGCTATGTGATCATGCCGGGCGGCGTCGATATGCACTGCCACATCGCCGGGCCGAAGGTGAATACCGCTCGCAAGATGATGCCCGAAGAGAAACGTGTCGCGCCGATGATCACCCGGACGAGAGACACTCGGTCGGGGACCACGGGGTCGGTGCCGAGCACTTTCGCGACCGGATACCTCTACGCCGGGCTCGGCTACACGACGGCGTTCGATGCGGCGATTCCGCCGTTGATGGCGCGGCACACGCACGAGGAATTCGACGACACGCCGATCATCGACAAAGGCTTTTACGTCTTGATGGGCAACAACCACTACGTCATGCGGCAGCTCGAAAAGAACGAGCCCGAACGGCTGAAGGCGTATGTCGCGTGGCTGCTCAATTCGACGAAAGGTTACGCGGCGAAGATCGTGAATCCCGGCGGCGTCGAAGTCTGGAAGAGCGGCGGCGGGAACTCGCACGGACTGGATCAACCGGTCGAGCACTTCAATGTCACCGCGCGGCAGATCATCACCGGAGTGGCTCAAGCGACGAACGAACTCGGCCTGCCGCATCCCGTGCATATCCACTGCAACGATCTGGGGATGCCGGGGAACTGGACGACGACACTGGAAACGATGAAGGCGCTCGAAGGCCGACGCGGGCATCTCACGCACATCCAATTTCACAGCTACGGCGGCAACAAAGACGAGCAGGCGACGTTCCGCTCCGAAGTGCCGCAGCTTGTCGAGTACGTCAACGCGCACGAGAACGTCACCGTCGATATCGGCCAAGTGATGTTCGGCAACACCGCCTCGATGACCGGCGACGGGCCGCTCGGTTACTTCCTGCACAAGGTTTACGGCCGCAAGTGGTTCTCCGCCGACACCGAAATGGAATCGGGCTGCGGCATCGTCCCGATCACCTACAAAGACAAAAGCCTCGTGCATTCCTTGCAGTGGGCGATCGGCCTCGAATGGTATCTGCTGATCAACGATCCGTGGCGAGTCGCCATGAGCACCGATCATCCGAACGGCGGCTCGTTCTTGGCGTATCCCGAAATCATCGCGCTGCTGATGAGCCGAGCCAAACGCGACGAAGTCCTTGCCCGTGTCCCGGCTGGTCTGCGCGAACGCTGCACGTTGC
>JAYTQJ010000530.1:0-1540 GCA_043746775.1 Schlesneria sp. | reverse complement strand
CGAGGCTCCTGCCGAGCCGGATGTGTGTGGAATATCACTTGTTTCTTGCGGCTCGGCGGGAGCCTCGCCCTCCCAACAATCCTTTTTCAACAGGCTGGTAAGCCCCTTGGTTCTTCCGAAGAGGGCTTACGCCCAAGAATCAGGGGGCTTACGCCGCCCCGCTCAGATGTCTCATCGCGGACCGCACGAGGTACAAACGAGGCCAGCTTCATTTGACGACTATCCTCGACTCCGACCGCAGGTCTTTTCCCTCATCCCTTGCAAGGTTCGCCATGTCCCTCATCAAGCGTCTCGTCGCGGTCAGCTATGCGCCGCCAGCTCACGACCATCACAGCCTCGGTGTGAACCTCAAGCCGCTGCGCGAGCAGGTGCTGCGGATCGCTGAGCAGGAGCAGCCCGACTTCATCTGCTTCCCCGAAATCTGTGCGTGCAACGGCATCATCTCCGACACGGTCAAGTACGCGCCGGAACTCGAACCGTTCGCGGCGGCCGTTGGTGAGATCGCTCGCGAGGCCAACACGGCCCTCGTCGTGCCGCTGCTCGAACGACACTTGGGCCGCGTGTTCAACTCGGTCCCCATCGTCGATCGCTCGGGCAAACTGACGCTGGTCTACCGCAAGAACTATCCGACGATGGGCGAGCTGGATGCGGGAGTCACTCCCGGTTGGGAAGTTCCCGTCGCGGACTGCGACGGCGTGCGCGTCGGCGCGGCGGTCTGCTTCGACGCCAACTTCGACATGATTCCCGATCAACTGGCCCAACAACGCGCGCGGCTGGTCTTCTGGCCCTCGATGTTCTGGGGTGGAAAGCTGCTGCAACACTGGGCCTTGAGATACGGCTTCACCATCGTCGTCGCGTTCGGTCCCGAGAGCGCGGTCATCGACATGAACGGCGACTATCTCGTCAAGCAGGGTCTCGACACTTGGCAGGTCCGAGGCAAACGCCTGCCCCCGTGGGCCGTCGCCGACGTGAACCTCGACCGCGAACTGTTCCATCTCGACACCAACCAGAACAAGTTTGGAGACCTCCGCGCCAAGTACGGCCGAGACATCGAGATCGAAGTCCACCAGCCCGAAGCTTTTTTCTTATTGGCCAGTCGCCGCGAAGGTCTGACCGTCGAACAGATCGCCGCCGAGTTCCAACTCGAAACTCTGCGCGATTATTTGGCTCGCAGCGTGAAGATGAGAGAAGACACCTTCGCTCGGACGCACCTGCCGCCGCGCAAATGATTGGGGTGTCACGGGCGTTCCGAGAGCTGTCGCGTCCCCGCCGACCTCGCGTCGGTGGAACGAGGATTGGCGACGAGAGCGGGATTTTGACGGGTTGTTTTTCGCCCCCGCCGAGACACGCTCGGTGGTCTCTACACAACTCAGGATAGATATTCTCTGGTGAGGTATTCGGTTTGGGCTGCCCCTCTTCATCCGTGCCCCGGCTTTGCCATCCGTGCTAGTTCTACTCCTCGCGGCCCAAAGTAAGAGGTTTCTGAGCGGGGTGGCGTAAGCCCCCTGGTTCTTGGGCGTTAGCCCGTTCGCGAAGAACC
>JAYTQJ010000529.1:0-3539 GCA_043746775.1 Schlesneria sp. | reverse complement strand
TTTAACCGCGTGGGCAACGCCCCGCGCGTCGAGCGGCGAAACACATTTCCACGTCGTTGGACACGCGGGGTGTTGCCCACGCGGTTAAACGACTTGCTGGCGGACTGTGAATCATCCGGGCTAAGAACCGACTTGGGTTGTTGCCGCTTTCAAACGAAACTGGCTTGCCGAAGATCGGCAAGCCAGTAAGAACCGTGTCGAGGGGATCGCATTGTCGAGCCGAACTTACTTCGCCGACGGTACTCGTGCGGAGGAAGTCACCGGAGCTTCACCGGGAGTGGTGCCGGGTTGCTTGACCTTGCGTTCCTCGGCTTTGCGTGTGGACAACCCCAGCAACTGCTGCGCGCCTTGGAGTTGAGCCGTCGAGAAGTATGGGGTTGGGGGCTGACCGCCAAGATGGGTCACTGATTTAGAGGCGAGTTGCTGGAAGGACATGTCGTCGGTGAGGTGCCAAGCCGCAGCTTGTGCCGCCTGCGAATCGACCTTGCCCGTGCCGACAACCGTCAGCAATTCGTACAGCACTGGGTCTTGGGACACCTGTGCGACTGGCACGAGCTTGTAACGGCTGCTGGATGTTGGCTCGGGTTTGCCGTGTTCGAGGCATACGGAGTTGAACGGCAACGAGACCACTCTCTCGGCAGGAACCGAGAAGAAGCCGCCAGCACCGCCACCCTGTCCACCACCCTGTCCACCACCTTGCTGGCCACCGCCGACTCCGCCACCTTGCTGCTGTTGTCCTCCGCCACCTTGTCCACCACCTTGCTGACCGCCACCGAATCCACCCTGCTGGCCACCACCAAACTGAAAGTTCATCGGGACACCAACGATTGCTTCAGGGATCTGAACGTTCAGCGGCCTGTCCGTCTTGTTCTCGATCAACACGTTGCCACCAAGTGCGTTCTTGGGGATGAGCTTGGCTTCGATCTGCCCCGCTTCCATCGCGGCGAAGAACTCAACTGGCTCACCGGCTGGGTCGAACTTGGGGTTCTTGATTGGCTTCTTGTAGGGCACTTTCTTATTGGCGGCGGAGATTTCGGGAACTTGTGCAATCGACAAGACCAACGCCAAAGAAGCCAAACTACACACGATCACGGCAGCGGACGAACGACGAACCATCGGACGTTCCTTTCTCAAGGGCAACACAACCGCAGCTCGCCGTGGCGAACCGTCTCCCGAACACATCGGCCGACGCTCGGAGTGTCCGAGACGGCTGATCTTCCGATGAGGTGGGAGGGGAACCGGTTTGAAGGGGGCGGATTCTAAGCCTCTTCAAATCCGATAGACAATCAAAACTTTTAGGAAGCCGTCACTTTGTCTGGTCGCGAACCCTTCTGATGGTGTGGCACCCTCAGTTGGAACGACCCGCAAAGGCTCACCTCATCCCATGACAGGGCGAGAGACTTCAGCAGGTTATCGTCCACCGAGTTACCTTGTGCCGCAATTCTTTGGCGACCACGCTTCAGGCGTTACATCCGGCCGAACCGGTCGTTGTGATCGTGGAAAATGAGCGGAGACGTGTTCTCTTTTCGCGTGGGACGATGCACGGCGGGCGGACTCTTCCAGCCGCATTGAAGCATTTGCAGCGGGAATACATTTCATGCCGATCAGCCTCAACGTGTCCATCACGCCCCAGTCTGCTCGCGGCCGGGCTTGTTCCGGTTGTGACGAAGTTCTACTCCGCGCGGCTGAAACTGACACTAACCCGAAGTGTAAACGAGGATGCAGCTCACATCCTCGCTTACGCTTCGGGTTAGTGTGTTGCGGTTGCACAGGTGTCAGTTTCGACCGCGCGGAGTATCGCATCGGCTTGAGGAACGACTTGCCATGTCTCACGGATTCGGAATCGGCGCGAGGTGGAAGCTGCTCATCGCCGCCTGCTTACTCCCGTTCGGATTGGCTTCCTGCCGAGTCACACCCGAATCCGTCACGCATTCTCGGGCGACACACGATTACGACCGGCTGGAAATCATCTATCGCGCCCACTTAGCCGAAGGCGTCCTGCTTCAGGCTGATCACTTTCCGACTTTTCCTGATCCCGGATTGTCCGCACCCAACGAAACAGGGATCGTGACTGTCTCAGCACAGACCGATTCGACCCGGTCGATCTCGGTGGCCGCGTCAGAATCTATTGGCTCCGAACTCAACTGGTCTGTGGCAGAACTGCGAGTCCAATATCCTCACCCCGATAAGCGAGAAGGCTACGCACGCGTCACCCTTCAGTGGCAATCGATCAACTACGGTCAAGTATTTGAGCAACGCTCACTGAAGGCCGCATTGGAGGAGGGAGTTGAGATCCGTAAAGCCCGGCGCGAGACGCGCCGAGATCGCTGGTTCTGGGAACGGAGTCACCCCTGCGAAGACGGAACGACGGTCGTCGAATTCGACCTGCCGAGGTCCGAGCTGGATGGCTTGGTGCGTGAACTCAATTCCCACGGTTTTTTCTCTCACGAATTGTTGCCGCGTGATGTCGCGACCTCCGAACGGGCATCACAATTGGAAGTTCGGCTCGACCGCCGCTGGACTTCGCGGGCGTGGCACTACGAACCGGCTCTCGATGCACTCACGACGCAGGTCTACGAACAAGGCCGGACAAACATCGCGAATGACTTGCCGCCAACGGACTCGCAGGCCGGACGAAATCCGTTGCGTTGGCTCAGCCTGAAGCCGCTCATACAGAACGTGCGTTAGCGATGAAGAGCTTTGTCCGTTCGAGGTCTTTCACTCCCGGTTGCGACTCCACACCACTGGCCACATCGACTCCCCAAGGATGAGCCACACGGATCGCATCGGCGGCGTTGTCGGGAGTTAATCCTCCGGCCAAGATCAGCGGTGGCCAAGCGTCGCGCGGGTAGACTCGCGCGAGTGCGTCCCAAGCCACCGTGTGCCCGCTGCCTCCATAAACACCTGCCACACGAGCATCAATCAAGCAGGCTGCCAACGAAACATTCAGTGCCTGACACGCTTTCAAATACTCATCCAAGTCCGCCAAACTTTCGCCCGCCATCCGCCACGCGCGAATGAGTGGCATATGCGGCAGCCGACTGCGCAACGCAGCGAACTGATCCGGCGACTCGTCACCGTGCAGTTGAACTTGATCGAGCAAGCAGTCGTTCACGAGGTCTTCGATTTCATTGACCGCGTGATTGACAAAGACACCCACGCGGGTGACTCCGCGCGGAAGCTGCCTGCCGATCCGAACTGCCTCGACATGCGAGACGCAGCGCGGGGACGCGGCATAAAAATTGAGGCCGATTGCGTCGGGGGCCAGCTCGATCACAGCGGCCGCTGTCGCAACATCAGTGATCCCGCAGATTTTCACCCACATGATTTGCCTCCGCGAATAGGTGACGCACTCGACTCAATGGCGAGCGGGACAGCATCACTCAGGCCAAGCACAAATGACTACGTGTTAGGGGCTATCCGAGAAGTCGTATCGCCATTAGCAGCGAGCAGGCCCTGAGTTGGGTGCCACGGTCACGGCTTTGCGTGGCCGTGCTCTCGCTACAACCAAAGCACGGCTATGCAAAGCCGTGACCGTG
>JAYTQJ010000528.1:0-3550 GCA_043746775.1 Schlesneria sp. | reverse complement strand
GCCCCCTGATTTTTTGGAAACGGGCTTACGCCCAAGAATCAGGGGGCTGACGCCGCCCCGCTCGGAAGGCGATTGCGTCCAACACCCGCGTCGAAAATCGTGGCGTTCGTTTCTATGATGCCGCCGCTCTGTGAGACCACGCCTGCGAACCGACTCCTGCGAGGATGCGACTCATGCCCACTCGACTCAGCCGACGCCATGTTCTTCGCGGTCTGGGTGCCGCCGTTTCGCTGCCGTTGCTCGACGCGATGCTGCCGCGCGCGTGGACCGCTCCGTCACAGTTCAAGCCGCTGGCGAAGTCGGACTCCGTGCAGCCGCGCCTGATCTGCTGCTACGTCCCCAACGGCGTGAACATCTTGGACTGGGTGCCGAAAGACAGTGGCTCCAACTACACGCTGTCGCCCACGCTGGAGACGCTCAAAGATCACCGCGCCGACTTCACGGTCATTTCGGGAGTGGGACATCCCGCATCGCAGGGCGGGCACAGTGGCGCGGACACTTGGCTGACGGGAGCCGACCTCAAAGCGGTGCCGGGAGCCGATTACTCGAACTCCGTCTCCGCCGATCAGATCGTGGCGGAACGACATGGCAAACAGACCCGCTTCCCGTCGCTGCAACTTTCCGACGCGAGTGGCACCGGTTCCGCCGGTCACAGCCACACGTTGTCGTTCGATCGCAGCGGCACTCCGCTGCCGAGTGAGAACTCACCGCGACAGCTCTTCGACCGGCTCTTCGTCCCCGACAACGCCGCCGATCGAGCCGCCACGTTGCGACGTTATGCCGAACGGAAGTCGATCCTCGACAGTGTGAGTGGTGAGGCGAAGTCGCTCGAAAAGAAGCTCGGTCAGAATGACAAACGAAAACTCGACGAATACCTCAGCTCCGTCCGTGAGACCGAGCAACGCGTGCAACGACTCGAAGCATGGGTCGATGTTCCGAAGCCGAAGGTCGAGCCGCGCGATCTGCAACTTACCTCTCAACCACAGAACGCGCACGACCGACCGATGTGGCTCGACGTGATGCTGGAGGTCTCGTACCTCGCGTTCCTGACCGACACCACGCGCGTCATCGCCTACGAGTGGTCGCGCGAGGCGGGCGGCTACGGCGGCGGTGGCGAGAACCATCACGAGCTGTCTCACCACGGCGGCGATGACGGGATGCTCAAGAAGCTCGCGGTGATCGACCGGTTCCATCTCGAACGACTCGGCCGATTCCTCACGTTCCTCAAATCGACTCCCGAGGCGGACGGCAACATGCTCGACCGCACGCTGGTGATGTTCGGCTCGGGCATGAATTCGGGAGCGGGCGGCGAACACTCGCCCAAAAACCTGCCGCTGCTCGTCGCGGGCGGTCACAAGCTCGGAATGAAACACGGCCAACACCTCGCCTTCGACGCAACCAACGCGCCGCCACTGTCGAACGCCCTGCTCACCCTCGTCCAAAAGATGGGCGTCGAAGCGAACAACTTCCGCGATTCCAAGGGAACGCTGACGGGACTCTCGTGAAGTTCATTGCTTCGTTTAACCGCGTGGGCAAGTGTGAGTCATTTCTGAGCGGGGCGGCGTAAGCCCCCTGGCTCTTGGGCGTCAGCCCGCTTGGGAAGAACCGGGGGCTTACGCCCAATGGCACTCACTTTGGGGTGTAGCTGAAGTCGTAAGACTTCAGATGCTCGTCAAAGCCGGCTGAATTCTCACGAATTCAGCTACGTCGCACTGAACGTCAATTTGAAAATCGCTCAAAGTGAGTGCCATTGGCTGACGCCGCCCCGCTCGGAAACCTCCCCTTTTGTGCCGCGTGACGGTTAAACGAAGCCCCCCTCCAACTCGTACCTCAAGCCTCCACCCGCAATGAACTCCCCCTCCTTCGACCAAGTTGCCGCCTGTGCCGACATCGTGCGGTCGAAGTGGGATTGCGTGCCGCGCGTCGGCGTGGTCCTTGGCACGGGGCTGGGTGGCTTCGTGGACGAGATGCAGATCGAAGCGACCTTCGAGCGTGGCGACCTGCCGCACTTCCCGCCCGCGACCGCCATGAGTCATCGTGGCCGCCTCGTCTGCGGGCGAGTCGGTTCGCTGCCGATCGTGGTGATGGAGGGACGCTTTCACGTTTATGAAGGCCATCCGCTCGATCAAGTCACGCTCCCCGTGCGGCTGATGCGCGCCCTCGGGATTGAACTGCTGATCCTCTCCAACGCGAGTGGCGGACTGAACCCGGACTTCCACTCGGGCGACATCGTGGTCCTCACCGACCACATCAACTTGATGGGCCTCAATCCGCTGATCGGTCCCAATGACGACCGCTTCGGCCCGCGCTTTCCCGACATCAGCGAAACGTACTCGCCACGCTGGCGCGAGACCGCGTTGAGCGTCGCCTCACGCGCCGGACTCACGCTGCAACAAGGCGTCTACGTCGCCGTGACCGGCCCCAACTATGAGACCAAAGCCGAGATTCGGTTCTTCCGATTGGCGGGAGGTGACGTGATCGGCATGTCCACCGTTCCCGAAGCGCTGGTGGCCGCACACGCCGGACTGCCGGTGTTGGCGTTCTCTGTCGTCACCAATGAATGCCTCGCGCCCACGACCATCCCCGTGACGGGTGAGGATGTCGTCGCCGTCGCCAACGAAGCAGGCACACGGTTGAGACAACTGCTGCTCGGTGTCCTCGACGAGTTCACGCGGGCTGCAATTGCACGAACGAAAGCCGATTCCTAGCATCCCGCCCGTAGGGTAAGCGTCTCGCTTGCCCCTTTTTCCGGTTCATCCGATGTTTGGGGGGGATTCAATCGAGCGTGATGCAGTCCGTCGCTTTGATCTCGAAGGGATGTCAGCGATTAGCCGGGGGTTGAGCGTCCGCGACACCCCCGGTGTGCAGTCATTGAAAGTGGATTTGCATCCTGAAGGGATGCTGGCCCGCTCAGAATGTCTCCCCGTTTCACGTTGCTGGCATCCCTTCAGGATGCAACAGTCATTTGTCTAATCTCTTCCGAGGGTGTCGCTTCGCTCAACCCCCGGCTAATCGCTGATGTCCCTTCAGGATGAGGAACGGTGGCAGTCGTCCATCGCTCTCTGATGAATCCTCCCAAAAGGTCAGATGAACCCCTTTTTCCTACTGCAATCACGGGCAAGCGAGACGCTTACCCTACGGTACTCCGCAGCCCGCTAATCCGGACTTCGCCAATTCGATTCGCTTCCAGGAAGGACACGCACCTGAAATGAGTTCGGGACAATTGGGCTTCTCACCTTCTCAATCCGCCGGTTCGACGGCGGCCTCTTCGACCGGGTCCGTGCCCGACTTGGCTTCGATCCAGACTCGGCTCGGTCCCGCTGTGGCTCGGACGCGCGACCATCTCCTCTCGCTTCAGCACGACGACGGCCATTGGTGCGCCGAGCTGCAGGGGGACACGATCCTCGAATCCGAGTACATCCTCCTGCTGGCGTACCTTGGACGGGGGCAATCGGACATCGCCCAGCGCTGTGCCCGAACGATTGTGCAGGAGCAGTTGCAGTCCGGCGGCTGGGCGCTCTTTCCCGGCGGACCGCTCGAAATCAGTGCT
>JAYTQJ010000527.1:0-3558 GCA_043746775.1 Schlesneria sp. | reverse complement strand
AATCGGCGAGCGCGATGTGTCCGGACAACAAGCGCATCCGTGAGGGGACGTTGTCGAAAGGGACGGCCGGGTACACGGCGGGGCGGAACAGGTTGACGGAGGAAGTGGTCGAGTGGTTTGCTCGCGCGGTCAGCGATTCGATCATCGCGACGGCTCCGCTGACGAAGGTCGGCCCGGTCACGGGCGAGCGGCGGGTGTATGTGGTCGATGGGTCCACGATCACACTGGCTCCCGAGCCGGCGTTGCAGGCGGCGTTTCCTCCCGCCAGCAACCAGCACAGGGAGGGAGTCTGGTCCGTGGCCCGTGGCCCTGCTGACCTTCACGCATGAACTGGAAAGCGGCGCGGCAACGCAACCCGAAGTCGGAGCCATGTACGGTCCGAATGCGGTCTCGGAAACGGAACTGGCCCGAGCCTGCATTGCCAAGCTCAACGCCGGTTCCGTCGTGATGGGCGATTCGAACTTCGGCATCTTCTCCGTCGCGCATGCGGCCGATCAGTGCGGGCACTCGTTCCTGTTCCGACTGACTCCATCGCGGTTCAAGTCGCTGTGCAAACGAGCCACATTGATGAGCCAAGGAGACGGCTTTCACACCGGGTCGCTGACGTGGAACCCCAGTCCCAAAGACCGACAGACCAACCCGCATCTCCCCGCCGATGCGGCGCTGAACGTGCTGATTCAGGAAGTCGTCGTGCATGAGAATCTCACTGACCCACGGCTCACGCCGTGGGCTACGACCTGCCGCCCTCCGGGCTAAAAACAGATCCGCTCAGAACCCTTTCATCCGACGAAGCCGATTTCTGCGGGAACGGGTGGCCCCTCTTCAGTGACCTCCCCGAAACACCGGATGAGCCAAGAACAAAACCCGAAAATACCGGTTAAGGCCCCACCAACTAACGACACAATCCGACCATCAACCAAAACCAAAGTGAGTGCCATTGGGCTGACGCCGCCCCGCTCCGAAAACCTCTCACTTTGTGTCGCGAACGGCAAAAACGAACAGCCTCTGTCTGGCTTGCGCCGGACAGAGGCTGTTCTATTGAAACGGCTCGGTTTCATCACCGTCCGTGGGAGGATACTTCCTCTCGCTTGTCGTTCACTCGGCAATCAAGCCGCCTCACTCATCGAGCCATCGTCGTCTTCGTAGACGAGGTAATAGACGCTGTTGGAACACTCGGCGATCAGCGCCTTGATGGTCTCGCTCGACACGTCATCGCTCAGTTGTTCGAGCGCGGCGATGACCTTGTCCACTTCGTCGCTGGAAATTTCTTCGTACTCTCCGTCGTGCATCTCACTCACCAGTATGACCTCCTTGTCTCAGCCGAACCGTGTGATTGTCGCTCGCGACGCGGGGGCGGTTTGTCCGTCCTCCGACACAATTCCGATTGTGCTTCAACGAGCTGTTGCAAGGATTCTTGCGGTCGTTCGTTCGGCAGGGAGAGTATCGGCGAAACGGGGTTCAAGCATGAACGAGAGATTGCGGAGCCGGGTGCCGAGGCGGAACGTTCGCGGTAGCCTCAACCGAATCGTTAGAACCGGTCCAAGAACTGATTCGTGAATTAGACGGTCTGAAGTAGACCAGTGCCCTGTCCGTTCTTAATTTGGGGGTAGCCGAACTCGTAAGAGTTCTGCGTTTTCTGAAGTCTCACGACTTCAGCTACCCCCAAATTCAGAACGGACAGGGCACTAGCGTCCGGTTCTCTTCAGCGGATCTCTCACGGAACGAACGATTCGTTTGCGGCGTTGGAGCCCGGCCAACTGAAGCTCTTGATGACGGCTTCCTGCTCTGGGGCGAAGTGGATCAGATTCACCTCCATGACTTGGAATTGTTTGAGGTCGTGGTATTGCCGCGCGAGCGCGGCGACTCGTGACAACGTTTGGTTCGACTTGTCTGCTTCTCGATTCGGATCGAACGGGACGCTCATCGAAACCCGCAGCGTGTTGGCTCCTCGGCCCTTGAGCTTTCCGCCTTCCACATTGGGTCGCGAGTGCCGGAACTCGCGACCGATGGCTTCGCGCAGCGGGCGGAACGGACGCGTGTTGTATTCAAAGTAGATGAACAGCAGCGCGGTCAGAAACAGCCCGAGCAGAAACATCGCCACGACGATCGCGCGGCCGGAGAGAACGCGATCCTTGGGACGCGCAAGCGCGGCGGGATCGTCGGGCGGAGTGATGGGTGAGGTACTCATGGTGTTGGCAGCAGTGGAAGGTGAGTGGGTGGAGCGGGAGGCGTCTCGGGGTGAAGACGGGAAAACAGTGCGAAGTGATCAGTGCAAAGTGACCGCGATCAAGGTTCTCCGCCATGCGGCTCTAGTTCTTCACCACTTTGCACTTTTCACTTCTGATTCATCGGCACGAGTGGCGGAGGCAGGCGCGGTCACGTCCCCTTCGTCCGTTCGGCGCGTTTGCCTTCTTGGTAGAGGACTTCCATTTCGGCGAGCGTCGCATCGCGCAGGTTGCGGTGCTGCTCTTTCAGGCGTTGTTCGATGTACTGGACTCGCCGCTGGAATTTGGCGTTGCTGGCGCGGAGAGCTTCTTCGGGATTGATATGCCAACGTCGCGCGATGTTGGCCAGCACGAACAGGACATCGCCGAGTTCCCCTTCCATGCGCTGTTGTTGCTCGCGATCAAACGGCGGCGGATCGGGTTCGACGGCCGATTCGACCGTGGCCGAGCGTTGCGGGACTTGGCCCTCGGGAAACATCTCGTGGGCGAGTTCGCTCAGTTCCTCACGCAGCTTGTCGAACAGCATGTCGCGCGCGGGGAAGTCGTAGCCGACGCGCGCCGCTTTCGATGACAGCCGCGCCGCACGGGCCAGCGCGGGGAGATCGGCGGGCAATCCGTCGAAGATCGACTCGCGCTGCTTCTCTTGCTGCTTGATGCGGTCCCAGTGTTGAGCAACCTCGCCCGCCGAGGCAACGCTCGTGTCGCCGAAGACGTGCGGATGTCGCTCGATCATTTTGCGAGTCAGCCCCGCGACGACATCGTTCAAATCGAATCGTCCTTCGTCGGCCGCGATCTGGCTGTCGAGAACGACCTGCAACAACACGTCGCCGAGCTCCTCAACGATCGCCGCGTCATCGTTCGAGTCGATCGCTTCGAGAAGTTCGTAGGTCTCTTCGAGCGTGAAGGGTTTGATTGTCTGAAGCGTCTGTTCGCGGTCCCACGGGCAACCCGATGGCGAACGGAGTTTCGCGATCACTTCGACTAGCTCATGCAAGGCGGGGCCAAGTTGAGCGTGATCTGGCGGCGTCCCCATGGCGCGCGGCGCGAGGTCCGTCGGCGCGGGAATGGATTGCAGTGGCGCGAGGTCAGTCATCAAACATCCAGAGAACGCGGAACAAGGACGGGGCGAGGTCGAGACGGTACGTTCTGAGGCTGAGGTTGTCCACGAGAGCGTGTGGCAGTCCGTTTGCTACATCCGAGTTCGGCAAGCAGGGTGCGTAGAGTCTTCGTTTGCGTCAATCGTTGCGGCTAACAGCCTGTTGAAAAAGGGAGGGCGAGGCTCCTGCCGAGCCGCATGTGTGTGGAATATCACTTGTTTCTTGCGGCTCGGCGG
>JAYTQJ010000526.1:0-19466 GCA_043746775.1 Schlesneria sp. | reverse complement strand
AGCGAAAACACGGCCACGCAAAGCCGTGACCGTGGCACCCAACGTTCTCACTTCGATCAAGATGCGGCAGATGAAATTTTCGGAGAGCATCCGAGTGGCTTCAGCAGACAGGCTTGGCGAGATTCGTTCTGCCTGTGATGCTTTGCTCCATGACAGACCTCCCTTCACATCAAGGACCGCCTGCATGACGCTGACACCTCGCTTCGCGCAGGCGATGACCTACGCTTCGATCGCGCATTCCGACCAGGTTCGGAAGGGGACCGAGATCCCTTACGTCTCGCACCTGCTGGCGGTCGCCGGGCTGGTTCTCGAACACGGTGGGGACGAAGACGAAGCGATCGCCGCGCTGCTGCATGACGCGGTGGAAGACGCTGGCGGTCAGGCTCGACTCGCCAATTTGAGGCAACGGTTCGGAGACCGCGTCGCGCAGATCGTGCTCGACTGCACCGACACCGATGTCACCCCCAAGCCGCCGTGGCGAGCGAGGAAGGAAACCTACATCGCTCATCTGGCGAACGCTTCACTGTCGGCCAGACTCGTCTCCTGCTGCGACAAGCTGCACAACGCCCGCTGCATCGTGGCCGACCTCCGCACACACGGCGATCAAGTCTGGACCAAGTTCAACGGCGGTCGCGACGGCACGCTCTGGTACTACACGACCATCCTTGCCGAGTACCAGCGCCTTGCCGTATGCCCACCGCTCGTCGATGAACTGGCCCGCACGGTCGAGACAATGCAGTTACTGGCCAGCTTGTAGGATGGGCACTCCTGCCCGTCCGGTCTTCGTTTGGAAATCAGGACGGGCAAGAGTGCCCATCCTACAAGTCTCGAAAATTCGGATCGAACGCATGCACCGTCTAAACATCTCACTCGCTGCGGTTCTGTGCTGCCTGTTGCTGTCTCACTCGCACGCCGCCGAACCTCCTCAACCAAAACCAAACACCGTTGAAACGGAGTGGCCTCAGTTTCGCGGGCCGCGTGGGGACGGGACGTGGCGAGGCCCGAAGCTGCCCGAGACCTGGCCCGCCTCGGGATTGAAGCAGCTCTGGCGGCAGCCGATTGGAGGCGGATATGCCGGAGTCAGCGTGGCCGATGGCCGCGTCATCACGATGGATCGGCAGACCAATCCCGAAGTGGAACGAGTCCTCTGTTTCGACGCCTCGTCGGGCAAGCCACTCTGGCAGCACACGTATCCCGTGAGCTACGGCAAGCTCGACTATGGCAACGGTCCGCGAGCGGCTCCCACGATTCACGGCGGTCACGTCCACACCGTCGGTGCGTTGGGAGATCTTCGTTGTCTCGATGCGAAGTCGGGCGACATGGTCTGGAAGAAAAACTATCTCGAAGACTTCGCAGGACGGCTGCCGATGTGGGGCTTCGCCGGTTCGCCGGTCGTTTATGGTGACTGGTTGATCCTGCAACCGGGTGGCGAGAAGGACTCGGGCGTCGTGGCCGTCGAGCGACTCACGGGGAAAGAAGTCTGGCGCAGTCTGCCCGATGAAGCGGGCTATTCGACCCCGATCATCGTCCGCGCCCACGGCCAGGACGAACTTGTTTGTTGGACACCCAGCCACATCCGCGGCCTCGAAGCCCGCACCGGCAAACTCCTGTGGTCGTTCCCGTATGAGATCACCTACGGCGTCTCCATCGCCAAGCCGATCGCGCACAACGGGATGATCTTCGTCGCCGGCTACTGGCACGGCTCGAAGGCGATTCGTCTCGGCGACACCCCGATGAACGCCAAGCTCGCGTGGGAGGAGAACAAGTTCCTGCGCGGCCTGAT
This sequence comes from Schlesneria sp., assembly GCA_043746775.1. Taxonomy (GTDB): domain Bacteria; phylum Planctomycetota; class Planctomycetia; order Planctomycetales; family Planctomycetaceae; genus Schlesneria. The sequence goes on along the minus strand of JAYTQJ010000526.1, from coordinate 17,683 downwards.
GTCGCAACCGCTCTATCGCGACGGCCACGTCTATCTGCTCGACAAGCAATACGGCCTGACGTGCTTCGAGTTGCAGACGGGCAAGAAACTGTGGGACGACGCCAACCAAACCACCCCGCGTGGCCGCAACCCGCAAGCCACGCTCGTCTGGCTCGGCGACACCGACCGCGCGATCATCCTCAACGAGGAAGGCGAACTGATCCTCACCCGCCTCAACTCCGAGGGCCATCGCGAACAGTCCCGCACCAAAATCATCGGCCCCACCTGGGCCCATCCCGCCTTCGCCGGAAACCGCGTCTTCGCCCGAAGCGACTCTGAACTGGTCTGCGTTTCGCTCGATGAGGCGTCACCATAGCAGGCCATGAAGATGGCACGGCAGGGTGGCATGCTCACCCGGCTTCGGTGAGCATGACCTGTAGGCAATAAGAAACAGGACGTTGGAATTCACTGATTGCGAAAGGACAAAGAATCATTCCTCAAATCAGATCAGAGTCTTTCAAAAGGCCATGCTTGCCGAAGCCGAGCAAGCATGCCACCCTGCTACAGAATCCCCAAGTTGTGTTCGTCTTAGCCAAGATTTGGAGCGTCACTAATGCCACGCGACAAAAAGCCTTCAGTTGAGGTCATTCTTGACCTGGCGGTCGAAGCTTATGGCAAGCTACTCGCTGAACTCGGCGGGAAACTCACCATGAAGGATCTGCGAGCAATCGCGAAGGGAGCAGACGTATTCGACATTCGAGCGGCAAACATCAAAGTCGAATCAGACACTCTCGTACAAAAAATCGCCAAACTACGAGAACTGCTCGACGAAAAGCACCTAGCGGACACGGCCGAACTCACGCTCAAGAGTCGGATTGAATTACTACTCCATGAGAGGATCGACGGAATGCATCGCAACGAACTGAAGCTGTTCATTAAAAAAGAACGAACATCGACACCAGTTGATCGGCAGCTTCTCCGAGAGTGTATTGCGAGTGTGGCTGGCGCGGGGGACAAACTCTTGTTTGCCGGATTGGCTGTGCTCGTGCCTGATGCAGAGGACTTTTGTGACAAACACGCGGTTAATGCTGAGGATCTACTGCCGGAAGGTGATACAGGCAAAAAAAGAAAACGTGCGTCACGGGAGTCTGAAACGTCACCTCAATTGCTCCGCGAACACGCAGCAATGTTATTCGAAGTGGTGAAAAAGGTGAGCGTTACTAAAAAGAAAATCGAGCTGACCAAGGCAGGTGGAAAGCGAACTGTGAGCGTCACAATGTCGAATCAAACGACAGAAGTAACACGGCGAGCATATCGAGGAGACGTGAATGTGGAGCCATTACTGGTTCAAGATACTAAGGACAAGCTGTTAGTTGCGAAGGGAAGAATGTATTTCAAAGAATTCATGAAGCGATTGACGGAAAACATCTGCGGACCTGACGGGCCTTACGAACAACTGAAGAAAGGGCTTGATCGCGTACATTCTAAACTTCCTGAGAATGTTGCGGCTTGGATATTGGCTACGTCGTTCTCAACATCAACGTTGTGGTACCCGCTGGCGGCCTATTTGGCTGTGTTGTTGGTGCGGACCGGTTTGGATGTGGTCTGCGAAGCCTGAATCAATGGGCTGTGTGGCCGGGCTTGATCTATGTGAGCCATTGAGCGTGCCACAGCTTCGGAGTCCTCGGAGAAGCAGTGCCGATGAAGGGTCAACGCACGGTCGCACTGCTTCTACGAGGACTCCGATGCCGTGGCACGGTTCAACCTTTACCTCACGCGGCCCAAGCTGGGAAACTGGCGAGCCGCATGCCGTCAGGCTGCGGGTTCTTGATCGCAGGAAACCCGTGGCCTGACGGCACACGGCTCGCCAAAGCCATCTCACTCACGGCCTCGTTGGAACCTTGGCAGCCGAGTAGGGTGTGTGAAGCAACGCGCAACACACCATTCTCGCCCGACCAACATCCGCTAAATCCGTTCGGCATCGTGGTGTGCTCCGCGTTGCTTCACACGCCCTGACTGGCTCGCCCGATTGCCCAATTTTCGAGGAGCATTCATGTCGCGACGTACTCGCGTTCTTTTGATCAGCGTTGGAGTGATTGCCAGCGTGTGGGTGCTGATCGCTCGACCTTGGGGACGTGGACAGCCCATCGATTTCTCCGACCCAGACAAATTCGTGGTTCGTACCACTGACGAGAGTGGCAAGGAACTCGTTTTGAAACGCGTGAATAACTTTGCCAGCGACTTTGAAGAGGGGATCGCTCGCAAGGTTGAGGGATGGCACCAAACGCTCACGCTTGCATCCGGTTCAAAATCGGGAAACCCCGCCAATCGAGTCGAGACAACCACCGAACAAGTCCACTCGGGAGAATTCTCACTGAAAACGTATACACCGAAGGATCCAAACGATCTGCAAAAAGCCACCCTGTTACGTGAACTGTTCTTCTTTCCGCCGGGAAGCGATTGCTGGTACTCGGCTTGGTACTTTATCCCCGGTCAGGCGAGCATCGAAAATCTGTTCATCTTCGATTTGGAAGCCACGCAGAATCACGGCCTGGGGCGTCGCCTCATGTTCACGGGCCGCAACGGCCAATACCTGATGCTTGAGGGGAAACAATCAACCGGTCCCCAGTATGCACAAAAACAAAACCCGATCGCTTTTCCTCGAAACCAGTGGGTGCATGTGAAACTTCACTTACATTTGTCTGCGAGTGGCGACGGGAAGGTTGAATTATGGCAAGACGGCAAGTTGGTGCTGGACAAGCAGGGAGCCAATATGCCGTCCAACACCTTCTACGATCGGATTGAAGTCGGCCAGACTGCGAACAACACACACCAAGAACAGATCGTCTATGTCGATGACGTTCGCGTCTCAGACAAACCGATTGAGTAGCGGTGGAGTGGCACGGTTCAACCTTTGCCTCACGCGGCCCAAGCGGAGAAACTGGCGAGCCGCATGCCGTCAGGCTGCGGGTTCTTGATCGTCGCAGGAAACCCGTGGCCTGACGGCACACGGCTCGCCAAAGCCATCTCACTCACGGCCTCGTTGGAATCTTGGCGAGCCGGGCGGCGTCGGGTGCAGTCGCTGATTGGTGGTCGCTCAAGAGGGAGACTGCGAATCAAGGGTTTTGAGAAGGTAGCCCTGTCGCTCCGCGACAGGAGGCGTGATGAATCAAGAGCGTCGATCCGTCGAATTACCTCAAGCCAAAGCAGTCCGCTTTCCTGCGATCTCGCTTCCTGTCGCGGAGCGACAGGGCTACCACCAATTGACGCCGCCCGGCTCACCAAGAAAGTCTCATCAACGACCGCGTGAAGAATGACGGGATCGAAAACATGAAACGGAAACGGCCAGCCAAACCGGTGACTTGGGAAACAGTCCAAGCGATTGCCCGCGCGCTGCCCGGAGCGGTGGAAGGGACATCGTATGGCACACCGGCGTTTCATGTCCGTAAGAAGCTGTTCGTCAGGCTCCATCAGAGCGGTGAGTCGATCGTCATCATGATCGACCTGGCCGAGCGAGAAGCTCTAATGGAGCTCGATCCGGAGACCTGCTTCATCACGGATCATTATCTCAACTACCCGGCGATGCTCGTGCGACTCGCGACCGTGCGGCCCAAGGCGCTGCGCGAACTGATCGAAGACTCGTGGCGATCCCGTGCTCCCGCGAACCTCGTTGCGGAGTACGACGGCAAGGGCTGAAGTGAGACGTTTAGCCGCAACGCCAACGGCGTGCGCGCGATCAATGGTTCGCCCGCATCCGCTCCCACGCCGTTGGCGTTGGCGGCTCAACGTCGGAACGTCTCACTCGGGTCGTGCCTTGGTTCGGCCAACGTAGCCATCATCGCTCCGCGTGATGAGCCTTATGGAAAAACCTCTCACCACATCACGGCCAACATTTTCAAGGAACCTCGTTGACGGCTCATCTTGAGAACGGTGCTGAGCCTGAATCGAGCGTCGTTCGTGAAAGGCTCATCACGCGGAGCGATGATGGCTACTTTGTTGAACCGCAGCGGAAACCCGATTGTTTCGGCATTCCACTGGCGATCCCGGCTTTACCGTGCCGACAGACAAGACTAGCCTGATGCTCGCCAATGTAGACGGACTTCGCCGAAGTCCGTGTGAGCGGTCTGGGTTTGTTCGAGAAGCCGCTTTCGGCGAAATCGGGCTGTACATCTACATCGGCCTACTTGAATTCAGGCCACTCGAACTCGTCATCCGTTGAGGTCGTCGCATGAAGTCATCACTCGGCCATTCACATTTCGGTCGCCATGCGTTTGAGAACTTTCACGGACATGAGCGCGAAGGGGTCGCTGTCGTTGGGCGGCGGAGCATGCTCAAGGCGGGGCTGGCCGGGATGGCGGGGTTGTCTCTGCCTGGGTTGCTGGCTGCGAAAGAGTCGGCCAGCGGGGCAGGGCGGTCGGTGCCTCGGCAGAAGAGTGTGATCCTGATCTGGATGACGGGCGGGCCGAGTCACATCGATACGTGGGACGTGAAGCCCAACGCACCGATCGAGGTGCGCGGGCCGTTCGGTGTAATCCCGACGGCTTTGCCCGGCGTGCAGTTCTGCGAGCACCTGCCGAAGCAGGCGGCGATGATGGACCGGATGACCGTCATTCGGTCGGTCGATTGCCGGTTCTCGAACCACGAACCGAACATGGTCATGCAGACGGCGAATCTCGCCGCCGAACCCCGCATCAACAAAGAGGCCGAGAAGTTTCCGGCCCTCGCGTCGATCATCGCGAAGCAGCGAGCCGGGCAATCGCGCGAGCTGCCGCCGTATGTGGTCCTCAACATGAAGTCGCGGTCGCACGTCGCGTGGGGTGGCTATCTCGGACACAGCTACGATCCGTTTCTCGGCAACGACGTGGCGAAGTTGTTTCAGTTGCCGAGCGGTCTCTCGGCAGATCGGCTTGAGTCGCGGCGCGAGCTGACGACAGACCTCGACCGCCTGCGCCGTGATCTCGATCTGAACGGCTCAATGGACTCAACCGACCGCTTCACGAGGCAGGCGATCGATCTCGTGACGGGGCCTCATGCGAGGCGGGCCTTCGACATTTCGCAGGAGCCGGACGCGGTGAAGGCGAAGTACGGCGATCACGAATGGGCGAAGCAGGCACTGCTCGCGCGGAGGCTGGTCGAGGCGGGAGTCAGCTTCGTCACGATCGACCTCAGCCATCACGGGGCTTCGGGAACGTGGGACACGCACGGCGACAACATCCCTCCCTACGGCGGCATCTGGAACGGACTCCGTCCGCTATTGCCGGTCTTCGATCACCTGATCACGACGCTGGTGAGTGACCTCGGCGAGCGAGGACTGCTCGACGACGTGCTGGTCCTCGCGATGGGTGAGTTCGGCCGCACGCCGCAGATTGGAACTCAGGGAAGCACCGACGGCCGCAATCACTGGCCGATTGTGATGTCGATGACCGTCGCCGGCGGCGGACTGCGACACGGCCAGGTGATCGGCTCGACCGAGCGAGACGGCGGCCAGATCAAGGAACGACCCGTCACACCGGGCGACCTCGCCGCCACGATCTTCCGCCACATGGATGTCCCGCGCGACGTGACCTACCTCGACAACCGAGGCCGCCCACGCTTCGTCATCGAAGCCGGGCAACCAATTGCCGAGTTGTGCGGATAGTCATACCCTTCGGCGGCTGTCGAGTTGACGGTACTTATTTCTGCACGACACAGAGGAAGTCATAACAGCGATGCCCACACCACATGAGAAATTGAGACGAAGTCACCGAATCAGGGGAGTAAAACTACTACTCGCCGCCATCGCCTGTTTCGTTGGCGTTAGTTTCCTTATGTCATACGCAAGAGCTAATCACATCCAGGAAGGCGGCCCCTATTACATAGCCATCCCGTTGTTACTCGTTGGGTTTTATTATGTTTCCTCGGCTTACGGATTGTTCTTCTTCGGTCGTGGAGGAATAAGCAACGTGTTTTACTGCCCACATTGCCGTCGCACGTTAATGAATGAACCGATGGAAGGAGAGATGATTTTGTGTCCACATTGCAAAGGTAAGATTGTCGGGTAACACAAGACGCCAAACAACAATGCACTCGAGTTGGCGGTGACGGATATTCACATTGCTAAATCACTCGCGCTAACCGAGTACTGATGAAGGCTACTTTAGCTCAGCAGCCACGCCGACGGGTTGGCGATGGCGTTGACCATGTCTTGGAGGAAGCGGGCGGCGGGGGCTCCGTCGATGATGCGGTGGTCGAAGGTGAGGCTCAGCGTCAGTTGCTGCCGCGCGGTGATCTGGCCGTCGTCGAGTACGACCGGTTCGCGGCGGATGGCTCCCAGCCCGAGGATCGCTGTCTCGGGGAGATTGATGATTGGCGTGAAGGCGTCGATGCCGAACGCACCGAGGTTGGTGATCGTGAAGACTCCCCCATGCATGTCGGCGGCGATGAGCTTTCCCGTGCGAGCCTGATCGGCGAGTCGTCGCGACTGACCGGCCAGTTCGGTGAGCGGCAGCCCTCCCACGTTGCGAATGACCGGAACGAGCAACCCATCCTCCGTATCAACGGCCATGCCGAGATGCAGTTCATTCTCGGCGGGCAGGACGATTGCGTCCTCGTCCCAACGACCGGCAAGCAGCGGATGCCGTTTGAGAACCTCGGCCACGAGCTTGGTGATGATGTCCTGATAACTGGGAATCGACATCGAACCGCCCACCGATTTGAATTGCTCACGCAGGTTGACGAGATTCGTCGCATCCGCCCTCGTGGTCAGCGTGACGGGAACCGTCTGTTGACGACTGGCGACCATGCGCTGCGCGATGACTCGGCGACGGCTCGTTAACGGCAATCGTTGTCCGGCGCGAGCAGCCGTTGTCGAGGAGTGACCCGATGCGGCGGCGGCCCGCACGTCACGTTCGCGAATGCGGCCATTGGCACCGGTTCCCGTGAGCGTGTTCCAGTTCAAACCAAGTTCTGCGGCGACTCGCCTCGCGCGCGGTGATGCAACTGCTGACCGGCCGTTGGTGGGATGGGTGTTCGCAATCGGCAGGGCGGTGACCGGTTCCTTCTGCTGTGGAGATGTCCGCGTTCGATGAACATCCGCTGCCATGACGCGGCCTCCGGGGCCGGTTCCGGCCACGTCGGTGATCGCGATGCCCGCCTCTCTTGCCTGCCGCCGAACGGATGGAGCCGCCGCCGGAGGCAAAGCGGATTCCAGGGCCGGTGGGCTGCTTGTCTTCGGACTCGCAACGGTCCACGGAGTTTCTTCCCCCTCGGCAACGAGATAGCCAACGACCGCTCCGACCTTGAGCAGACTGCCGGGCTTCGGACCCGTCGGTGGGATGCGCAGGATTCCTTCATCGACCGCTTCAATGTCTTGCGATGCCTTCTCGCCCTCGAGTTCAAACACGGCATCGCCGCGCCGCACGAGGTCGCCGTCCTTCTTCAGCCAACCGACAAACGTCCCCTCTTCCATCGACCAGCCGAGACGCGGGATCACGATTTCATGCGCCATGATGATTCCTTTAACGGGCGATGCGGTGCGTCGTAGGGTAAGCCTCTGGCTTGCCAGTCTTCTGATGAAAACCACAGGCAAGCCGGAGGCTTACCCTACGAAAGCAGAAACACGGTCATTCTTTCATCAGCGCACGAATTGCAGACGCGATCCCTGCCGCAGTCGGCACGACGGCCGCTTCGAGCGGTGGGCTGTACGGGGTGGGGGTGAAGACTCCGGTCAGGCGGCGGATCGGGGCGTCGAGGTCATTGAAACCGGCGTCGGCCACCTGCGCCGCGATCTCGCCCGCGAAGCCGCATGACGCGGGAGGTTCATCGACGATGAGTAAGCGGCCCGTCTTCGCGACCGATTGCAGGATCGTGTCGGTGTCGAGCGGCGAGACCGTGCGCGGATCGACCAGTTCGACCGAGATGCCGTCTCGTTCGAGTTCCTCACAAACCGACAGTGTGAGATGCACCATCCGGGCGAGCGCGACGACGGTGACATGCTTCCCCTCGCGAACGACCGCCGCGCGGCCGAATTCAATTTCGTAGTCCTCCGTCGGGACGTGGCACTTCGTCGTCAGGATTTCGCGGTGTTCGAGGAACATCACCGGGTCATCGCATCGCAACGCGTGCTTCATCAGCCCCTTCGCGTCGTAGGCGTTCGACGGCACGACGACGCGCAGGCCGGGGACTTGTCCGTACATCGCGTAGTAGCTGCCGGAGTGATGCGTCGCCGCCGAGTGACCGATGCCGATGCAGCCTCGCAGCAGGACCGGCATCTTCAACCGTCCGCTCGACATGTACTGCATCTTGGCGATCTGGTTCACGATCTCACCGATCGAGTCGAGGATGAAGTCGGCAAACATGAAGTCGATCACCGGCCGAGTCCCCGTCATCGCCGCGCCGCCCGCGAGTCCCACAAAACCTCGTTCGGAGATCGGCGTGTCGCACAGCCGTTCGGGACCGTAGAGGTCGTAGAGTCCGGCCGTCGTCTTGAAGTTGCCGCCGCGAATCCCGATCCCCTCGCCCATGACGAATATTTTTTCATTGACGGCCATCTCTTCGGAGAGGGCTTCGTGAGTCGCCTGTGTGAAGGTGATGATGCGCGATTGATCGCCGTAGGATGGGCACTCTTGCCCGTCCGCGTTTGAAGACGGACGGGCAGGAGTGCCCATCCTCCTCGCCGCATACACATTCACCGCCGCCGTCGCCGCTTCCGGTAACGGACTGCTTTCCGCGAACTGACGTGCTTCGGCCACGAGCGCGGTGATCTCGGACTCGACCTGCTGAAGCTGTGCCTCGGCGATGCCGAATTCGGTGAGCAGCCGCTGTCTCAGCGAGGCGATCGGGCAGCGCAGCTTCCACTCATCGACCTGTTCGCGCGTGCGATAGGTGAAATCACCCATCCCCTCGGCGTGAGCCCGCGTGCGATACGTCTTGCACTCGATAAGTGTCGCGCCGCCGCCCGATCTGGCCCGAGCCACCGCCTCGCGCGCGACTTCGGTCACGGCGAGGACATCGTTGCCATCGACCTCGAAGCCGGGCAGGCCGTAGTTGGCCGCGCGACGCCCGACATCGGGGATGCCGCTCGAATAGGCGAACGGCACTTCTGTCGCGAACTGGTTGTTCTCGCAGATGAACAGGACCGGCAGCTTCCAGATGGCGGCCATGTTCAGCCCCTCATGGAATGCGCCGTTGTTGACCGCTCCGTCGCCGAAGAAGGCCGCTGCGACTCGCCCCGTCTTCATCAGCTTCGAGCTGTACCCGCCGCCGCACGCTTGAAGAATGCACGGCCCGACAATGCCGCTCGTCCCCATCATGCCGATCTCGGGCGAGAACAGGTGCATCGAACCACCCCGCCCGCGCGAGCAGCCGGTCGCCCGACCAAACAACTCGGCCATCAGCTCCCTCGGCGGCATCCCCTTCGCCAGCGCATGTCCGTGTCCGCGATGAGTGCTGAAGATCGGATCCTCGTTCGTCAGATGAGCACACACGCCGGTCGAGATCGCCTCCTGTCCGACATACGTGTGACACGCCCCGAAGATGAGACCGCGCTGATGGCAGCGCGCGAGTTCCTCCTCCGTGTGCCGGATGATGAGCATCGCTCGGAAGAGGGAAAGGAGTTGGTCATTGGTCATTAGTCATTGGTCCTTTGGCTTCAACACTAACCCGCAGCGTGAGCGAGGGCGATTCCACGCTGGACATCCCGATGCCCTCGCATACGCTGCGGGTTAGTGTTGGGGTTTTGAATCCGTTTCCGGTCATTTGGCTTCCGCACGAAATGTTTGGACGGCTCGTTGTTCGTGTCCGGGTGTGCCTCCCGCATTCATCGCCATGTTGCCACCGTCCATCGGGATGATCGCGCCGGTGATCCACTCGGAGGCGTCGGAGGCGAGTAGGACAGCCAGCCCCATGATGTCGCGCGGCTGACCGAGTCGTCCGGCGGGGATCCCTTTCAAAAAGCGGCCTTCGAGAGTCGGATCGGCTTCCATGCGCGTCGTCAGGCTCGGGTTGACGACCTGAGCTGGCGTGACGCAATTGACGCGCACGCCACGATGGCTCCACTCCGTGCTCAGTTCGCGAGTCATCTGCACGACCGCGCCCATCGCCATGCTGTAGGCGATGTGTCCGCGACCGAGCGCCGTCGTGCTGGCGAGCGATCCGATGTTCATGATCGAACCTCGCCCCTGCGTCAACATCCGTCGTCCCGCCTCCTGACACATCGCAAACCGACCGACAACGAGATTCTGAAATACTCGATGCAGATCGTCGATCATCAGATCTTCCGGCTTCGCGAGATGCCCGTCACCGGCGATGTTGCCGAGAAAATCGACCCGCCCAAATTCGGCATCAACTTGCAGAAAGAGTTCGCGAATCGCATCCGGGTCCGAGACGTTGGTGTTCGTCGCCACCGCCTTCCGCCCCAATAGCCGTATTTGCTCGGCGGTCGTTTCCGCACCTTCCAAGTTGCGATCAACCAGCATGACATCAGACCCGGCTTCCGCAACGGCCAGCGCGGTGGCCCGCCCCAGTCCTTGGGCGGCACCGGAAACAACCGCAACCCGGCCGGTGAGATCAAACAGTTTTAAGTGAGAGTCATTAGTCATTAGTCATTGGTCCTTAGCAGATGATCGGCAATTGGTATGTCATTCAGCCTTACGACTCCGGTGCTTGGTCCACACGCAAGATTCATTCAACACCCCCATCACCATTTTCCTTATGACCAATGACAAGTGACTAATGACGCACAATCAATGGCCAGATCTTGAAGACGAACACGAGTGTCGTCAGTCCCAAGTAAAATACGCCACACCCGAAAACTCCCGCCGAGTGATACCAGCGGGGCCTGAGTTCGCGAGGCAGCAGCGTGTGATTGATCCACAGCAGTTGAAACGACGTGACGCCGAGCGCCAGGTTGTTGCAGTTGGCGATGAAGTCAGTCATCAGCCTCGGAGCGTTGCTGAAGAGGTATGCGCAGACGAACGACCACAGCACGTAGCTGCCGAGGATCGTGTAGTAAATGTATTTGACCTGATGAGCCTGCATCGATTCCCGCACGCGGCGATTGGCCGACCAGATGGCATCAGTCCAGCGGCGGCTGAAATCATCGACGATCGACATCTGGCTGGGGAGCATCACCGTCAAGCCCGTGAAGATCGCGGTGATCCACAACACTTTGCCCAGCACGGGAGAGAACCCTGCGTTGCGCAACCCGTCAGCCGTGATGAGGGCCTGCGCCATCCCCGCCTGCTCGTAAGTGATCGTCGAGTATTGAGCGAACTGCATCGACAACAACGCGGGCAACGCCATCCCCATGAAGCAACCCGGTGCCCAGACGATGAGTTGATCGGTCAGCACATACCGCCACCAGCCTCGCCACTTTCGCAGGTTGTCCGATGTCAGTTCAAATACCTTGCCGACGTGACTCAGTGTCACACTGCGACCGCCGATTGCGCTGGGAATCGCACCGACCTGGCTCCCCATGCCCCAACCTTTGTCGCGGACGAAGTTCGAGTACGTCGAATTCGCCAGCCCACCACCACCGGCATAGCCTGCAAAGGCTCCGATCACGATCAGGCTGGCGGACGACATCACGGGCCACTCGCCGTGTTCCCACCAATGCAGGAAGCCATTCGTCAGCACTTCACCGCCGTGTCCGTCGCTGACCGGCACGTTGCCAAACTTCACAAACCCGCTGAAGACATTCCACCAACTGGTCGCGCTAACACAGGTTACACCCAGGATCAGGCAGAACCCCAACACAACGGCGACCTTCACGGTCATCACGCCTTGCAAGACGTTGTAGACCTTGCCGCCCAGCAACACCGGCAACGCAACCCCTAACAAGCACACGTAAGCCAGCGGCGTAATGAGCCAGCGGTCATCGACAGTCGGCGGTCGATCCAAGATGAGCGACGCGATCATGGCCGCTCCGTGCGTCGAGAGTCCCGGCACGAGTGCCGACACATTCAAGAACAACATCAACCCGACCCAAAACCTCGGCCCGGGTGAACAGCGCATGAAGCCGGTGAAGACCGGTTCGCCGCAATACAAGGCGTAGCGTCCGCATTCGAGGTTGTAGAACACCTGAAAGACGATGGCGGCTGTCGCGATCCACATCAGCCCACCGCCGTACTTCGCCGTGACAGCCGGACCGAGCAGCCATTCGCCTCCCCCAATCTGAATGCCCATCATGACGATGCCCGGACCAATGAAGCTGGCCCAATTCGACCAACTCAACGGCTTTGGCTCGGGAAGCTCGGCAGTAGTCCACGGAGGCAGAGATTGGGAGTCACTTGTCATTGGTCATAAGTCATTCGGTGTGAGAGTCGATGGTGATTCGTCATTGAGAAAGCCAATGCCCTACTTCGTTACTCCAACACAATCGCCCGTCCCGGTCCGCCGTGGCAGTCACGGATCTTAAGAGGGGCGAACAGGAAGTAACCGCCGGATGAAATCTTGCCGACGTTGTGCAGGAACTCGACGCCGACCATCTCTCGGCTGCCGAGTGCCCAGTAGGTCATCAGGGCTTGCTTCGGGTTCACTCCACCAAGATCCGGGGCATCGGTGGCAACGCAGCGGATCCGCTTGCTCTTGAGATAGACGATGGCATCGGGACCGGGGGCGGGCCAGCCTTCGCTCTTGCCGCTGAGCGGATCGGACCAGACACCCGTGTCGTTTGGTTGCGGCTTGTAGTGCTGGTCAAGATGTCCCGTATGAAACAGCACGACATCGCCCGCCTTGAGATCTCCGCTCTTCTTCTCGAAGGCTTGAATGTGAGCCGTCGTGATCTCAGGCGAAGCTGGCCACGACTTGGCATCGGTGGTGCCGACGAACGACCTCACATCGATGACTCGCGCCGGCCCGCTGGTCCAGTCGAGCGGCACCTGGTCGGTCGTCATCGAACTCACGCCGCGCGGGCCGTACTTCTTTTCGTAGTCGATCAGCCAGCCCCGCACTTCGGGGGAGTACGCCGGCTTGGCTCCTTCCGGCGGCAGTGCAAACGATGGTGGCACGAGATGTGTCCCGGCCATTGAGTCCATCAGGTGCGTGTGGTGCCAGAGGTCGAGATACTCCGAGTACAGGAAGTCGATCTTGAGATAGACCTGCCGATGATTGCCGGTGCCGATCCCGGGCGATGTGACGGGCAAATTCGGAGCGAGCGTTGGCGAGAGGTCGATCGCCCGCTTGTTCTTCGCCGCCTCGATGAGTCGCTTCGGCAGTTCGCCCCCGACGACCGAGAACGCTCGGCCTTCACCATAAGGAGCACCCTGATGCTTCGGTCCCATCATGCAGTAGAAGGCACCGGTCGGCGGCAAGGCTCCGAGGTTCGTCGCACTCTCGGTCCAGATCATGCCGTGCTTGAGTCCCGCGTAGTGCGTCGGCTCGGCCAGGTCGGGCAGAGGCCCCATGCTCGCGCTGTCGGTCCCGAGCGTCATCACTCCGCGAGTCGCCAGAAACTCCATGCACTCCGGATTCGGATCGGGGAAGCCGGGAGCCTTGCGGTCCAACGCGTCGGCGATGAAACGGCTCCCCTCGGGAAACGGCCGGTAGTACTTGTCCGAATAATCGCTGCGGAACAGCACGACGTCGCCGAACCGCAGGCGGCGATGCTGCTTCTCGAACCGCTCGACATGCTCGGGTTTGACGAGCGGGCTGACTCCCTTCGGTGCCTGGTCGAGCAGGTCGCGCACATCGACGACACACGCCTCGCCACCGAACTGCCACGCTTCGGTCTTGTCGGTGTATGCCAGGCCGAGCGGCCCCGACTTCTCCCGCTTGAGATCCGGCCGGGCGACCGAGTGCGGCGGCACATCCAACTGCGTCCCGGTGTTGCCGTCGATCAGCAGCACGTCGATGTTGTAGGCCGAGTCTGGCCCGATGACGCGCTGATGAGTGATCTGAAACCTCGGAAACGGAGCCGACGGCCACGTGCAGGGAAACTCGGGCGCGATGAGCAGCGAGTGATCGACGAACTTGGTCGCGTCAGTCGGTTGAGCACAGGCTTCGCCCGCATAGAGGACAACAAGCATCATCACGACGAGGGACGCTCGCCAACGCCCATTACAACAATACCAATTGAACACGATCGTTTACTCCTCAGTTGGGCCTCAGTCATTCGTCACTAAATCATTGGCACGAGCGAGTGGTCGGCGACTCCTATCGCATCGTGGTGTTAGCCGACACTGATCGAATCCAATTCGCAACGCCAAGCTTCGAGCATCGGGACCAGTCCTTCAAATCTTGGTCCGGTGGGAAGCGTCAGATAAGCGAGCAAGTTGGAGCATGTGTAGTCTTCCCAATCTGTCACGGTTTCGATTATCCGAATCGTGTCTTTTTGACGTGCGCCGAGCGTCTGTTGATCCCACTCGTCAACATGCTTCCAATAATTTGCCGCTGCATTGATTATTCGCACGACCGGCTCGCCACCTGCGTGTTTTGGACCAAGGCGCATCGCGATGTCTTTGCTGACGCCATGCGGTCCATATGTTGAAGCGAGATATCGTTGGCACGCAACGAACCCCATCCCTGAGAGATACTCTCCTTCATCGAATAGTCCCATCGAATCGGGATCGGGCGACCCGTCAATGCGCAGCTGCAAGTCGTCAAATCTTGCGTCCAGCAGTCCAAACAGGTCACGAAGAAATGCAAGGTCACTGTCGCAGAAGACGTCTTCACACTTGATGTACATGAGCCGCATCGCCTTTGAATTAGGAGTTGATGGCCGAACATTGGTGGACACATTTTCCAGCGACAAGGTTCAGCGCATTGCTCGACAGATAACGAAACTCCGTCTCAAGCCAACCATCACATTTCCAATTCCACCTCATATTCCGTCGCCACCGCTTCCAGCTTCGCGATGACATCCGGAGGCAACGCGATCCCCTCTGTCTGTGCGCGTCGCAACAAGATTCCTTCGCGTTCGCCGGGGAGAAGAACTCGTTCGACGCCGTCGGCTGTGGCGGCTCCGTGAATCTCGTCGATGAGCTTTCGCAGACGCTGGTTGAACTGCTCGGGAGGGATCATCGCCGCGATGTCGATCGCGATGAACGATGCGTTGTGTCGGGACGGTTGCGAGGTGTCGTCGAACATCCAACTGCCGATCTCCCACGTGATGCGACCGCCGGGGAGGATCCCCGACAGGATCTCGCACCACAGTCCGAAGCCGTAGCCCTTGTGTCCGGCCATCGGAGCCAGCGACGCCTGATACGGGTAGAGGCTGCCGTCGGTCGTGGGCTTGCCATCGGGACCGATCAGCCACGTCGGCGGGATCGGCTCGCCTCGCTGATGAGCTGCATAGACCTTGCCCCCCGCGACCGCCGCCGTCGCCATGTCGAGAATGATCGGATCGCCATCGAAGACCGGGACGCCATACGCGATCGGGTTGCTGCCGAGGACCGCGCCGCGCGAACCGGGGGCCGCGACGCTGGGCATGTCGTTGCCGGTGATCATCCCAATCAAGCCTTCGCGAGCCGCCAGCAACGCGTAGTAACCGGCCGCTCCGATGTGCCCCGTGTTCGTCAGCCCGACATACGCAATGCCAACCTGCTTCGCTTTCGCCATCGCCGTCCGCATGGCAAACACGCTGCCGACCTGACCGAGCGCCGACTCGCCGTCGATGATCGCCCAGCCCGGTCCCTCACGCTCGATCCGCGGCGCAGCCGTCGCCCGATACCCGCCCCCCTTGAGCCGGTTGAGATATCCGCCCAACAACTTCGTCCCGTGCGTGAAGACTCCCATCGCGTCGGTTGTCACGAGAGCGTTCGCGGTCGTCTCTGCATCGACGCGAGACATGCCAACCTTCGTCAGGGCGGTGATGCAGAAGGTGGTGAGGGCTTCGATGGAGATCGTCATGACTGCTTCCGGTAGAACTCGACCGTCAGTCGCACGCCCTCTTCCAGCGTCGTGGCTCGCCAGTCGGGGAAGAGTTCCGAAATGTAGTGCGGCTTCGGTGGGATGTTGGAGGGAATTGACGGACCATCAACATGGATTCGCGCGCCCGCACCGGGGACGACTCGATCGATGACGCCGACAAAATCCTCGGTCGTCGCGAGCTGGCTCGGCAGATCGACGACGGTCGAACCGCGAGGGGTCTCCAATGCCGATCGGACGAACGCGCGAGCGACATCTTCGACGTAGTCGTAACCGACGCGGCCGGTGTAGTTGATTGAGTACGGTTTACCCAACGCCGCCGCCCGACACGCTTGCGACGGCCCGGCGGTCAGCCCCACAGTTCGCTCAGGCCCATAGGCGACATGCGGCCGAATGCCGACCGACGCGATGCCAAAGTGCCGCCAATACTGTTCGGCGATCGAATCGACCGCCATTTTGAATGCCCCGTAAAACGAAGGGGGCCGATTGTCGGCAGCCGTCAGTCCCAGCGAATTGTCGTCCGCTTCGGGACCATAGACCGCGTAGGAACTGGCATACGAAATCCCCTGGATCCGTCCGGCACAGGACCGAGCCAACTCAAACAGGGCAACACTTCCCAGCAAGTTGACCTCGCACCCGGCGTAAGGATCCTGCTGACAGTTCGGTGTCAACAGCGCGGCGAGATGAATGATGTACGAGACACGCTGCTCGTCGGCCGTCCGTTGCAGCAGTCCGCGATCCAACAGGCTTCCCGCGACGAACGTAACTTTCGCCTCGTCGCCCCCGAGGATGCGATGCCAACGCTCATCATTCTTCTGAACGTCAAACGCCACCGGCCGCAACCCGCGCGCCAACAACTCACGCAGCACCCACGTGCCGATGAACCCGCCGCCGCCCGTGACCAGAACAGAATCGCTCATCGCACCCCTTGATCGTTCGCTGAAACCTGATGTAGCACTGCCCCGCCCGCAGTACGTAGCCGTCATCGCTCCGCGTGACGAGCCGCACACACACCAAAGCCCTGTGAAGCAATTGACTCATCACGCGGAGCGATGATGGCTACGTGGAAATCCGCCGACTACCCTACCTCCCAACCCCGTTCACCACGTTCGGCAATGGCTCCCCGCGCAGAGCCGTCGCCGCGAGATTGGCCGCCGCTTCACGCAGCTTCCGCACGGCCGGGACACTGCATGAGGCGATGTGCGAGGCGACGATGACGTTGTCCATTTTCAGAATCGGATGATCGGCGGGAATCGGTTCCGGAGCGAACACGTCCAACGCGGCGGCCGAAATGTGGCCGCTCTGCAACGCCTCGGTCAGCGCGACGGAATCGACGAGGTCGCCGCGAGCCACGTTGATGAGGATCACACCGCGCCGCGTGATCGCCAGCGAATCGCGGTTTATCATCCCTCGTGTGTTCGCAGTCGAAGGGCAATGCAACGAGATGACATCCGACTGCGAGAGTAGTTCACGCAGGGCGACCGGTTTGCAGCCAGCTTGCTCGATTTCTCCCGCCGTGACGACCGGGTCATGCACGAGGACTTTGCACTTGAACGCTCGCAACCGGGACACCACTTCGCGGCCGATCCGTCCGAAGCCGACGACTCCCACCGTGAGGTCGCGCAGCGCCCGCATCTGATCGAGCGGCGTCGCCAGGCCCCATTTCCCCTCACGGTTTCGCACGCAGTTGGTCACGATCTGCCGCGTTGTCGCGAGCAAAAAAGCCAGCGTCTGATCGGCCACTTCGTCGATGCAGTAGTCAGGCACGTTGCAGACCGGAATGCCGCGCGCCTTCGCCGCTTCGAGATCGACGTTGTCCACTCCAATGCCATAACGCACGATGACCTTCGCCTGCTTCATG
>JAYTQJ010000525.1:0-1557 GCA_043746775.1 Schlesneria sp. | reverse complement strand
AGGACGGGCAGGAGTGCCCATCCTACGGTGCTGAATCCATGCTGGAGAATCAGGACATCATCTACCGATCAGGAGGATCGCCATGTTGAGGACGTGTTGCCGAAGCTTATTGTTTGTTGCCGCTGTCGCCTGTGGGCTAACAGGCTCTGCCGCTGAGAAGTACAAGCTGGAAGAGCCGGTCGATGATGTGCGGGTGTTCGGGTGTGGGACGCGGGTCGATGTGAATGGCAAGACGCAGCCATCGCCGAATGTGGAGCCGCTCAAGTTGAGTGCGTCGGCCGCGTTGTCGTATCGCGAGCGACGGTTGCTCGGCCCGGGTGGTGAGGCGGAAGGATTGCGTTCGATCCGCGATTACGAGACGACTCAAGCCGACATCGTTGTCGGGACGGAGAAGTCTGCGGCGAAGCTCGATGATCGGCTGAAGCTGGTCGTCGCACAGGGGCGAGTGGACGGCGTCGAACTCTACAGCTTGGGCGGGGCGTTCACGTCGAATGAACTCGACTTGTTGAGGTCTCCGGCCGACAGCCTCGCGCTGATCGCCTTGCTGCCGTCGAAGGAGATCGAAGTCGGCGACAAGTGGACCGCGCCCGGTTGGGCCTTCCAAATGCTGGCGGCGATCGACGCGATCTCGAAGGGCGAACTGACGTGTTCGCTGGCGTCGGTCGAGAAGCAGATCGCCCGCATCAAGATCGAGGGGAAACTGGAAGGAGCGGCCACTGGCGCGATCAGCGAAGTGACCGTCACCGGCTTCTACGAGTACGACCTCAAGGACCGCTGCATCACGCAGTGCGACTTCACTCAGGTTGAGAAGCGCGGGTTCGGCCCGGTCTCGCCAGCGTTCGAGTTCACGGCGCGCGTCCGTTTGTTGCGGAAGCCTGCTCAACTTCCGGGACGACTCGGCGAACAGAAGTATCTCGACGCGGCGGGCGAAGAGCCGAAGGCCTCGGCGACCGCGCTACGGTTCGAGTCGCCGTGGAACATCGGGTTCGAGTACCCGCGTCACTGGCATCTCTGGAAGATTCAGGAGAAGGCCGCCGTCTTCCGACTGATCGACCAAGGGAACTTTGTGGCGCAATGCGATCTCGCGCCGATCGCACCTGCCAAACCGGGCGATCATTTGCCCGTGGCCGATTTTCAGCGGGACATCCGTCAGGCATTGGGTGAGCGGATGAAAGAACTCGGCCAAGGCGAGGTCATCACGACGACCGACCGCAGCTACGTCTATCGGATCAGCGCCAGCGGTGCCGAGGGCGAGCGGCCGCTGACGTGGGTCTTTTATCTCATCGCCGATCCCACCGGCCGACAGGCGTCTCTGTCCGTGACGGTCGATACGCCGCAGATCGAAGCACTAGCCAACCGCGAGCGCGAGTTGCTCGACACACTGCGCTTCGGTCCCGCGCCCGTGTCGCCTGCGTTGAGAACCACGGGGCGGTGAGAGCGAAGTTCGGACTTGTTCATTCCGAAGATCGTCGCCAAGAAGAAGCCCCTCACCCTAAGGATCGGCGCAGCAATAACTGTCGTGGCCGACGCTGCCAGCGTCGGTTCGGATGCTGGCAG
>JAYTQJ010000524.1:0-7997 GCA_043746775.1 Schlesneria sp. | reverse complement strand
GCACCCTGAAAACTAGCTGTTTCTTTCCGGATAGCCTCTGAGCTGTGGCCGAAGTTTTCAGTCCCACCATTCATTCGTGCTCCTCTCAATTCGCGCGGAAATTGTTCCGCGCGAATTGAGGGGAGCACGAATGAATGGGGTTGAAACAATGAACGCCTGACCTCGACGCAAATGGCATCTCATTCGATCGGCGAAGCTGTGGCCGTCCAGCCGTGGAGATACATGTCGCCATCGAGTATCTCAACGGTCGAGTCTTCCAAGCTCGGCACCGCGCGCATGTCGAAGCAGCCCTCGCCCATCAGCGGTGACGGCGCATTTGCCCCGCCGATCAACTTCGGGGCAATGAACGCATGGACTTCGTCGATTAAGTTGAGGTCGAAGAACGCACCCAGAACTTGTCCGCCCCCTTCCACGAGGACGTTCGTTAGGCGTTTGCGTCCAAGTTCGGCCAGCAGGACTTTTAAATCAGGATGGCCAGTCGAAACAGGCTCAATCATGAGGACTCGAACACCCGCCGCGCGAAGTGCGGAACAACGATCAGCGTCGGCGAGAACCGTCGTCACCACAATCGTCGGTGTCTCGCGGGCGGTGCGAACAAGTTGCGACTCCAATGGAGTTCTGGCTGACGAATCGAGCACGATCCGTGCGGGAGTTCGAGGCCCCGGAGGTCGTGCCGTCAACAACGGGTCGTCTGTGATGACGGTTCTCACGCCGACGAGGATCGCGTCCATGCGGCCTCGCAACTGATGCACGATCGCGCGAGAAGTGTCGTTCGTGATCCAGCGCGAGGATCCGGTCTTCGACGCAATCTTGCCGTCGAGCGTCATCGCCCATTTGGCGTGAACCCACGGCAGGCCCGTGGTCATCAGTTTCGCGAAAGGCGAGATCAGACGGCGGGCTTCGTGAGCCATCAGCCCCACCTCGACATCAATTCCAGCCGCACGTAATTCTGCGATGCCACCGCCGTTGACGTGTTCCGCCGGATCGACAGTGGCCACGACCACGCGACGAATCCCAGCCGCAATCACAGCGTGCGAACATGGCGGCGTCTGGCCAAAGTGACAGCACGGTTCGAGCGTCACATACAGCGTGGCATCGCGAGCCGAAGAACCAGCCGCCGTGAGAGCCATCACTTCCGCATGAGGGCCACCGAATCGTTCGTGCCAGCCTTCACCCAGCACGCGGCCGTCGTCCGCGACGAGGACCGCGCCGACCGCAGGATTCGGTTCGACGAATCCGATGCCGCGCCGCGCGAGTTCGATCGCGCGACTCATGGCTTCGACGGGAGAGACAATCGGCGGCGACATGACCAGTCCCGTGCTTTACCAACCGATCAGCCTCGGAACTCCGAGAAGATCAACGACACGTTCTGACCACCAAAGCCGAAGCTGTTGGAAAGCGCGCGGCGGACGGGGGCCTGACGCGCTTCGTTCGGAACGTAGTCGAGATCGCAGTCGGGATCGGGCGTGCAATAGTTGATGGTCGGTGGGAGTACACCATCTCGGATCGCCAGGAGGCACGTAATCGCTTCGACGCTTCCTGCCGCAGCGATCAAGTGTCCCATCATGCTTTTGATACTAGAGACGGGCGTCTTGTAGGCCACGTCGCCGAACGTCTGCCGAATGGCCGAGGTCTCGACCTTGTCATTGACTTCGGTACTCGTCCCGTGCGCGTTGATGTACTGGATGTCTTCCGGGTTGAGACTCGCGTCGCGCATGGCCATGCGGATGCAGGCGACGGCACCGCGACCTTCAGGATGAATGTCGGTGATGCGATAGGCGTCGGCCGTCGAACCATAGCCAACGACTTCCCCGTAAATTCGTGCTCCCCGCTGAAGAGCATGTTCGAGTTCTTCGAGGACCACCATGCCAGCTCCTTCGCCGAGGACGAAGCCGTCGCGATCACGATCGAAGGGGCGGGACGCTCCCTGGGGGTCGGAGTTGTGCGTCGAGAGTGCGGTGAGCAGGTTGAACCCGGTCACACCGAACGGATGAATCATGCTGTGAGCGCCGCCGGACAACATCGCATCCGCGTCGCCACGTCGAATGAGTTCCGTCGCTTCGCCAATCGCCTGACTCGAAGCAGCACACGCGGTGAGACAGTTCAGGTTCGGACCCTGCGCGTCAAACAGTCCGGCCAGATGACCGGCCGGCATGTTTGGTTCTTGTTCCAATTCGGTCTGCGCGTGCAGCCGTTGCAATCCACCGCGCGTGAAGAGTTCGAGGTCCACTTGTCCGTCGCGCTGCGATTCCGCACACAATCCCATCAGCAGGGAAAAATCTTGCTGGCCTTCGCCCGCTCCCAAGTAGACGCCGAATCGCGCGGGATCGAGCTTCCCATCGAGCAAGCCCGAATCGTCAATCGCCTGTTTGGCTGCACCGACGGCGAAGCGAATGTTGAGTCCGGAGAACTCGAACCGCTTCGGATCATCGACATAGTTGGCGAGATCGAAGTCTTTGACTTCGGCCGCGAACTTGGTTGGAAAATGCGAGGCATCGAAATGCGTGATCGAACCGATCCCGCTCTTCGCTTCCTGCAGAGACGCCCACATGGCATCCACGGAGTTGCCAATCGGGGTCACGGCACCAATCCCGGTCACCACGACTCTGCGTCTCATGAGATTCTCCCCTCGCCTCTAAACTCGAATCACAACCGTCACTCGGGACTGGCTGCCTTCGATCCATTACCCGCCTTGCCGATGTCCAGTACGCCGCGCAGCAGCGTGAACACACAATTCATCTGGTCGGCACGGCCTGCTCCCGCTTCGTTTTCATCGACGTGAGCAAAAACAATCTCACCGTCAGCCACCAAGCGGTCGCCCACATGGGCCGTCACATCCACCATTCCGCCCTCATCGCGCGAGTCCGTCAGCTTGGCGGAATACGTGAGCGTGTCGCCTGGTCCCGCCCAACCATGAAAAGTCATACGCGGAACTTTGGCCAGCACGACCAGCTTGGAAAACTGACGGCTCTCACCGAGCAGCAGACCGCCCGTTTGAGCCAAACCTTCGAGGATCAACGAGGCGGGCATGACTGGGAAGCCGGGTTGATGATCGTGCAGATGCTCTTCCGCCAAGGTGACGTTTTTGATCGCCTTGGCGTGAGAACCACTCTCGAACTCGGTGAACCGATCAACCCAGAACCAACGCATGAAACACCCTTCGGGACATCACCGGCAACGATCCGTCGCCGGGACGCACTCGATATAAAAGAGTCGCTTCAACGAAGCGACTCGGCCAATCACGCTTCCAGCTTGTTGGCCAGAAAGTTCACAACCATATTGACCGTGAACAAGTCCTCGACATTCTCGACTCGTGGATCCAGCGCCAGTTTCTCGATCGTCGCGGGATCGGCGTGAGGCAAACGTGTTCTCAATTCAGCCAAGCCCTTTTCGGTGACGCGACCGTTCTCAGCAAAGCCCGCGTCCGCTGAGAAGAGGCTCTCGGGGAACAACTCGTTGCGAGGAATCTTCGTGTTGAAGTTCTTTTCGAGACGAAACACGATGTCTAGGAAGTCGATCGACTCGGCCCCCAAATCGGCCTTAAGCCGTGAGGTGGGCGTGACCTCGTCATCATCCAGCCCCAGCGCATCGACCAATGTTTCTCGGACCTTTTCCAAAATCTCGTCGCGTGAAGGCATCCAAAATTCTCCTGGGGAGGCAGCTCGGCGAACACCCAGCCCGCGAACCACCGTCCCACCCATTGCCACCCCTGAATTGGCGATTGACCTCCGGGGCAACGCTCCGGCCAATCGAACCCACACTTATTTCAGAGCCACGCCGCCTTGAGGCGACGCAGCGAAATCCCGCTACTCATTTCATGCACTGCGACCGACCAAACCGTCAGCCCATCCCGCCCAGCGTCAGTCCGCCATCCACCTTCAACACTTGTCCGGTGACGTAGCTGGCCTCTTCACAAGCGAAGAACAGTACGGCGTTGGAAATGTCTTCTGGCTTGCCAAGGCGCTTCACTGGGATCGCGTTCTTAATCTTGTCTCCGGCGGCATTGACGACCGCCACGGTCATGTCCGTTTCAATAAATCCGGGAGCCACGCAGTTCACCGTGATGCCTCGTTTGGCGTATTCGACTGCCATACAGCGCGAGAACCCTTCGATTCCCGCCTTGCTCGCCGCGTAGTTGGCCTGTCCGGGGTTCGAGAAGTCTGCCGAGACGCTCGACATGTTGATGATCCGCCCATAGCGAGCTGACATCATCGGGCGAACGACTGCTTGGCAGAAGTTGAACACACTGGTGAGATTGGTGTCGATCACCTGTTCCCACTCTTCGATCGACATCGCGAGGATCGGTTTGTCCCGAATGATCCCGGCGTTGTTGACGAGGATGTCGATCTTCGACCACTTCGCCAGTACTTGTTCCACCACCGCATCGGCTTCCGGCTTCTTGCTCACATCGGCCTGCAAGCCCCACACTTCGCGGCCCAAGTCCGCCTGTTCCTTGGCCAAGTTTTCGGCAGCGTCGCGGTTCGACTGGTAGACGAAGGCCACCTTCGCTCCCGCTTCTGCCAACTGGCAAACGATGGCCCGCCCAATCCCGCGACTTCCGCCGGTCACCAACGCGATTCGTCCTGCAAGCTTCATCGAAGAGTCACCCTTCATCCCAAAATCGTCAATCGACTTGGATATTCCGATCTGATGTGTTCCCGCGTGAATGCCCTGACGGACGCAAAGCGTTCACGAAATCGTTCTCAAGCTGTGGGCTTCCAGATTTGCTGGAAAAGCCCGCGATAAACCTCGCGGCGGTGTGAATCGGACTCGGCCAGCTCTGGGTTAGTATCGGCGAGGTTAAACGCTTCGAGCGTCAACCGGGCAGAAACCGCCGAACCCCCATTCACAGTTCCTTTACCGATAAAGTCCCACAGGTTGCCATCACGCTTCTTAACGGTCAGCTCAACTTGGAGTGTGTTCCCTGGGGAAACGAAGTTGTTGTATCGGATCGCCCGCACCTCTTTCAGTAGGATGGTGCTTTGCGCGAAGTCTTCTGAGTGCCGAATCAACCACCCGCCCGCTTGGACCAGCGTTTCAAGCATCAACACGCCGGGCATGACGGGAAAACCGGGGAAGTGGTCAGCCAGATATTCTTCGGACAGCGACAAATTCTTGAGAGCCGTGACCGACTGATGCGGCACCAGCTCGGTGATTCGATCAATGAGGAGAAAACGCATACGGTCGGTCCAACTCCAATTTTGCAGCCGCATCGACCGGAAAGGTCAGATCAAAAGCCGCTGAAATAGGGGGGCATTCTATTGGTCAAGGGAAAGTCTCACAACCATCAACTCTGCCTTCGAGGCCAACCGAATCAGGGCCTGCCGATGGCTGAGTCGCTAGTAAAGTACGACGCTCTCTGCCGCGCAAAGCTGGAGCGGAGTCCTGTTGGCGCGTTCGGATTAAAAAGGTTCAGCCGAAGCGCATTACCGATTACGGACAACGAACTGAGGCTCATCGCGAGCGCCGCCACCATCGGATCGAGCGCCGGGCCTCCGAATGGTTCGAGGACTCCTGCCGCAAGAGGGACTCCAAGTCCGTTGTAGGCGAACGCGAAGAACAGGTTCTGGCGGATGTTCGTCATCACCGCGCGGCTGAGTTGGATGGCTGTTGCGATGCCTCGCAGATCCGGCTGGATCAGGATGACTCCGGCCGACTGCTTCGCGATGTCGGTCCCCGGTCCGAGCGAGATGCCAACGTTCGCAGCGGTCAACGCGGGCGCATCGTTGATACCATCTCCGGCCATCGCGACGACATATCCCCGCTGCTGGTACTCCTCGATTCGCGCCAGCTTCTCGTCAGGCTTCAAACCCGCGTCAACTTGTTGGACGCCAACGGAATTTGCAATCGACATGGCGACCTCAGGCCGATCGCCCGTCAAAATGTGCAGCCTGACATCCAAGACCTGTATGTTCCGTACGGCTTCTTTCGATGTCTCGCGCAGGGCATCTTCGAGTTCGATGTATCCAATCCGGTGATCGTCGGCCGAGACGAACACAGCGGTGGACGCCTGCTGCAATTTGTGAACGGTTTGGGGAGCCAACGGTTGGTAAATGTGTGGCCAAGGATGCAACAAGTCCGTGCTGCCGACACCCACAGCAATCCGCTGGCCTTCGACGAGGCCGGTGACTCCGACACCAGGCACAGCCCGGAAGTCGGTCACCGGTGCGAGTTCGAGGTGCTCACGCGCCGCCGCTTCGACAATCGCACGAGCCCACGGATGTTCGCTGAGTCGCTCGATCGAGGCCGCCAGACGCAACACCTCTTCGCGCGTGAAACCGCTACCCGGAAGCGAAGCCAGTTGAACCATTTTGGGCCGGCCTTCCGTCAGCGTGCCGGTCTTGTCCAAGAACAGAATCTTCACCCGACCAAGCTGCTCTAATGATTCGGCATCGCGGAACAGGATGCCGCTGCGCGCGGCGCGGCCCATGCCGACGGTGATCGCCATCGGAGTCGCCAGCCCGAGCGCACACGGACACGCGATGATGAGCACCGCCACCGCATTCGTCAGCGCGTGACTCGGCGATCCGGCCAACGACCACCCCACGAGCGTGACAACCGCCACGGCCAGTACGGCCGGCACGAACCAGCTCGCCACGACATCGGCCAGTCGCTGTACGGGTGCGCGGCTGCGCTGCGCCTTCGCCACCAGCCCAATGATCCGCGCGAGCAACGTCTCGCTACCAACCCGCTCGGCCCGCATCAGAAACGCGCCGGTCTGATTCACCGTCCCGCCGAGGACCGCATCACCGACGCCCTTCGAGACCGCCAGCGACTCGCCAGTCAACATCGATTCGTCGATGGTGGTCAGCGAAGTCTCTTGGCGAGCCGCATGCTGTAAGGCTGCGGGTACTTCCATCGGAACCCGAGACCTCACGGCACCCGGCTCGCCTTTGTCATCCTGGCCCAAAGCCTCTTCTCCCATTAGCGTGCCATCGACCGGAACCGTCTCGCCTGGTCGAACGCGCAGTGTCTCACCCGGCATGACCTCGCCCAGCGGAATGGTTCGTTCGACACCGTTCCGAATCACGCAGGCCAGCGGCGGCGCGAGGTTCATCAGTTCGCGAATCGCCTGCCCCGTCCGACGCCGTGCGCGGTGTTCCAAAATCTGGCCGAGCAGCACCAGCATCGTGATGACTGCCGCCGACTCGAAGTAGAGATTGGCGTGAACCTGTTCGTGCCCGATCGAGGAATGCCCGAACGTCAGCCTGAACAACTCCACGAGGCTGGTCGTGAAGGCGGCCCCCACGCCGAGCAGGATCAGTGTGAACATGTTCCATGAGCGAGTCCGCAAGGATTGAAAGCCGATCACCCAGAAGGGCCAGCCGCTCCACAACACGACCGGCGTGCTGAGCAATGCTTGCAACCAAAGCGAGGTCGTTGGTCGCACCCAACGATGAATTGGCAACCCGATCATCGGTCCCATCGCCAGCGCGAACACCGGCACAGTACAGACGGCCGCGACGAGGAACCGCCGCCACAAGTCGCGCTGCATCGAGGCGTCCTCAACCTGCGGCGACGAGAGCGAAACGGCCTCCGGTTCGAGCGCCATCCCGCACGTTGGACAAGCGGCGGGGTGGTCGCTCGTCACGCCGGGGCACATCGGACAGAAGTAGTTCGTGCCGGGCGGCGCGGGCTTGGTTGAAGCGTGCGCCGGGTTGAGAAACTTCGTGCGACAGAACTCGCAGCAGAAGTACCACGTCGTCCCGTCGCGTTCGCATGACAGACAGGTCGCACGATCAACGCTCATCCCGCAAATCGGGTCGATGGCGTGAGTCGATGCTGGCTCCGTTCTTCCCGAAACATCCGGCTCGTTGTTGAGAACCTTCAACGAGAACAACGCGGGTGATTGCAACGGAGATGGTGATGCGTCTTCTGTCATGGGTAGCCTCCCCTGCGAACACTAACCCGCAGCGTGAGCAACGACGCTGGGGTCCGCGCTTCGCGGCCCCCAGCCACGCGTCGTTGGAACACGCCTCAGTCTGGGGGCGGCGATG
>JAYTQJ010000523.1:0-8002 GCA_043746775.1 Schlesneria sp. | reverse complement strand
CGCAGCGTCAGCGAGGGAGTCAAACACGCAGTGAAACTCGATGAACTCCCTCGCTGACGCTGCGGGTTACTTGATGATTTTGACAAAGTGAGAGCCAGGGGGCTGACGCCGCCCCGCTCAGAAACCACTCACGTTCCGCCGCGAAACGTCTCACTCTCCGCCGCGCGCGGGATACTCTGCTTATCGAAATTTGATCGCGGCGAACTCGCGCATGCGGTTGGTGATGGCCGGTTCGACGGGGAGGCGTTCCATTGAACTGGCTCCGTAGAAGCCGACGATCCCTTCGGTGTGGTCGAGGATGTATTGAGCGTCCTCGGGTTCGGCGATCGGTCCGCCGTGGCAGAGGACCAGGATGTCGGATTTCACACTCTTGGCCGCGTCGTGCATCGACTGGCAGCGCTGGGCCGCCGCTTCGAGCGTCACGGCCGAGGTCGCGCCGATCATCCCCTTCGTCGTCAGACCCATGTGTGGGATCAGGATGTCGGCTCCCGCCTTGGCCATCGCGGTGGCCTCATCGTCGTTGAAGCAGTACGGCGTGGTGAGCAGCCCAAGCTCGCGAGCCATCCGGATCATGTCGACTTCCAACCCGTAGCCCATCCCGGTCTCTTCGAGTCCCTGTCGGAAGCCGCCATCGATCAAGCCGACAGTGGGAAAGTTCTGCACTCCCGAGAAGCCCGCCGCCTGCACCTCTTTCAAGAACAGCGGCATCACTCGAAACGGGTCGGTCCCGCAGACACCGGCGAGGACCGGCGTGCGCGTTGCGACGGGAAGCACCTCGCGCGCCATGTCCATCACGATGGCATTCGCATCGCCGTAAGGCATCATCCCCGCCAGCGAGCCTCGCCCCCCCATGCGGAAGCGGCCCGAGTTGTAGATCACAATCAGGTCGATCCCCCCCGCCTCCTCCAGCTTGGCGGACAGCCCCGTCCCCGCCCCGCCTCCAATGATCGGCTGACCGGCGGCCACCTTGGCTCGCAGTCGGGAGAGGATCTCTTCGCGTTGGAACAGGCTCATGGTGTGTGCTTTCAGTGGTTCGACTTGTAGGGTGCGTGAAGTCTTCGGAACGTTTGAATTGTGGAGTGTTCTGAAAACTCCACACACCTTACCGCTTCTTGGATTCGAACTCCCTTTTTGCGACGGCAAGTGCCAGCTCGCCAAGAGGCAGCAGGCGGTTTTCGGCATCAGGAATCTTGCCGATGGTTGTGAAGGCATCTTCAAAATACCCCGATCGGATTTGTATCCGGGCGATCTCTTGGTGCTGGGTTCGCGATTCAGTTTGACTCGATGCGGAAATCGCTTGTGTGAATGCTTTCCTGGCGATGAAGGCGTCATTCGCGACCGACCGAATCTCGGCGATAATCGTCAGTCTGGATGCTCGCTCTTCTGCGCTGGCAAGCGTCGTGACTCGGGACTCGATCTCACTCAAGATTGGTTCCCATACCGAACCGGCACTTGGATCGGAACGACTCCAGTCTCGAAGCCCGCAAAGTTTCCAGTAGTCTCCTTTCATCTCGGACACGATTCGCAGGATCGCTTGGCGATATCGAGATGGTGCGAGTTTGCCAACGAGTCCCAGCAGTTGGTAATCGCGGTCGGCCCCCATTGTCGTTGGCGGGAACTGAGAGAGGATCATGTCATTGACGAGCGAGCCGGTACTTGGCCTCTCAACGATATGATTGGGATCCCCCTTCATTTCCATCTCGGTAAGAACGCGGTTCATTGTCTGATCCGCCTCTGTCTGCCAACCGGACTCGAATTGCCACGCAGCGATTTGTGCCAGCAGTCCGACAAAGTGCTTCCGTTCCATATCGGAATAATTTGGATTTTCCTTCGAGGCCCTTTCAAACGCATCTTCCGCTAAGCGGAGGGCTTCACGGAACGCCGCACTTGATCTTTCGCGATTGCCGATTGAAGCGAAGAATCGACCAAGCCGAGCAGCGCCTTTCGCATTGAAGTAGAACGCACCTTCTTCCTCTTCATCACTCTTCAATTTGCAATGCAGCATCTCCGCTGCTTGAACCGCCTCCTCCGCCTTTCCCAGTCGCTGCCAAAGTTCCGCGACAGAGATGATTTGTTCTACGAAACGGAAACTGCTTTTTCGTAACCGCTCGCGTAGCGTCATGCACTCTGTCAGGCTCCTATTCGCGCCGTCCTTGTCGTTGCGCTCGATCTGCATTCGCGCAGCTTCAATCAGATGGTCCATCAAAATGGTCTTGAATCCGCGGGAGTCCTCGACGGACTTCAGCACGATTCGTGCTTGCTCGAATTGTCCGGCGCTTGCCAGCCCTTTGGCGAGCCCGGCAATCGTGATCACATCCCAGATTTCGTCGTCGGTGGAGTCGCTTGAGAGTTGTCGCGTCCCAACGAGGGGGAGTTCGACAATAGAACCAGTTTGTTCGTACTCAACTTGCACAACAGTCGTTTCAAAAGTTGCCCGCCAAACACCTGTCAATGGCTGAGCCACGCGTCGTGCTCTTCGAAACTCTCGGTTGTAAACGTGAGCCTGAGCAACAAGCCGCTGTGGCCACTCTGGAACTTCTCCAGTCTTGAGTCGATGTTCCGTGCAGGCTCGTTCCGCAAAACGAGTCAGCGACTTTGCATCGGGAAGTTTGAGCCAGTCAATTGTCGGCTCAGATTGAAGAGCGAAAAAAGTGACGGCCAACATCGACATGGCGGCCATCAGAACAAGTGCGTGATCGCGATGTCGAAATGACGATGAGTGGACTCGATGGTCGATCATGAAAATTCCCTATTCATGTTTCTCGGTCCCATGCTCAGAGTAGGAACGAGGCTGTCGTCTCACCGATCCGTCGGGCAGCCGCTCGCCTTGAGGACCGTTTCCTGAACGGCCAGGTCGTGCATCGGGGACCAGTCGTGAGTCTTCTCGCCGCGGATGACTTTGGCGAAGTCGGCCGCGTCGCCGACGTAGCGTTCGAGGGGCTCGACCGGCACGTCCTGATGGCCCTTTTTGTATTTGCCTCGTTCCTTGGACAGGGTCAGTCGCACCGACTTCGTGGCGTCGAGCGGTTCGATGTGCAGCGTCCCTTCGGTGCCGCAGGCGACGAGGTGCCGACGCGAGCCGCCATCGACTTCGAGGGCTGATGATTTCACCGTCGCCAGCGAACGCGGATACGAGAAAACCGCGAGCATGTTGTCGAGCAACGTGTCCTGTTGCGAACCGGCGTGTTGGTGGAACGGCGTCACCGTTTCCGGCTGGCCGAGCAGATCGACGACGATGTCGATGACGTGGCAGCCCAGCTCGAACATCATCCCGCCGGGATACTCGGCATGCCGGATGCGGTTCGCGGGATCGACCACCTTGCTGATGACGGTGTGAACCTCAAACAGCTCGCCGAGGAAGCCCTTGCGCACCAGATCCTTCATCAGCATCACGCCGGGGTGGTAGCGGAACATGTACCCCATTTGCAGGCACAGGTGCTTGCTGGTGGCTGTGTCGAGGATGCGTCGGAACTGCATCAAGGACTCACCGGCGGGCTTGTCGAGATGGACATGTTTCCCCGCATCAACACAGGTCTCGGCATGAGCCAGCAGATGGCGCGGTTCGGTCTCGACCGCGACCGCCTGCAAACCCTCGACGTTCAAAAGTTGTTCGACTGTCAGCCACGTCAGCCCTTGAAACGCGGGCTGCTTCTCCGCCGCGCGTCGCAACTTTTCGTCCGGCTCGACGATCCCCACGACCTCGTAGTCGGAGGACTTCCGATAGACCTCCATCTTCCCGCTGGCATGACCGTGCGCCGTACCGATCTGGCCAACCTTGATCTTTGACTTCGACATGCGAACTCACCCTTTGTTTGTGGTGACACAATCTATTTTGCTTCGTATCTCAGTTCTAAGGCGAGCGGCAGAAGTTGTCATACCGGCAATGGAAGCCTGACGCGCAAGCGAAGCTTGGGATGCCGAACATCCTTCGCTTGCGCGTCAGGCTTCAAGAGGTACGCTTTTTCTTGCCGCTCGCCTAATGACCTCGATGGCTCCCCACCCCACCTAGTGCCTTGTCAGCCCTAATTTTTTTGGGGAGGTAGCTGAAGTCGTGAGACTTCAGAAAACGCAGAACTCTTACGAGTTCGGCTACCCCAAAATTAAGACCTGACCGGGCACTAGCCAGCTCGCTGCCGCCCGATCAACTGTCGGGGGCTGTGCATGTTCTACTTCCGAGAGTGGTCGTGTCGTAGGGTGCGTGGGGTGCGTGGGGTCTTTGGGACGCACCGGCAGGAAAATCTCTGTTCCCGCGATGGTATGTTCCGAAGACCCCAGCGAGGGCTGCGTCTCAGACCAAAGTCGCCTTCATCGCTCCGCGTGAAGTGAGCCGAGTCAGTGGAGAGGTCGATGGAAGGATCAGCGTCGTACTCGCGCACGGCTGTCTTCACGCGGAGCGATGAAGGCGACTGAGGAACAGACCTCTGCTTGCCTCTCTGGTTCAATCCTCTTGCTGGAACGTCACCGAAGGGAACGGGAGAACTACAATGAAAAAGGCGATGGCCTTGGATGTGGGGCAGTCAACTCTGCTTGTTCTCGATCAACACTCGTCTTTGCTGACGCTGCGGGTGGGTGTTGGAGGGGGAGCAAGGCGGAGAAAGTTGAGGGACTGTAGCGATTTGGCCAAAGATACGGGTTGTGACTGCCGATCCTTTCCTGTGGATGGCGCGAGGCATGTTGCCAAGGATGTCTCTCCGTTTGGACCTTTCGGGGGCCAAAGGGTGAGGCTGGCGAAAAATTGGGAGTCGGGAGATCGGTTGGAACATTGCTGTTCGCCGAGTTCCTCGAAAGGAATCTGACATGGCGCGGAACGTGAACCGTGGTTGGCGTGGAGTGATGTTGGTCGGCTGTCTGTCGCTGTCGGCGGTTTCGACCGGTTGCTTTCAGACGACCGTCGGCGGACAGACGCTTCCTTCGGCGTACTACCTCGACGACGACGTGCAGTACTTCCCGACTGGTCCGGAGCAGAAATTGTCCAACCAAATTCGGGCGATGGAACGCTACAAGGCTGAGCAGCAGCAGGGTGCGAGCGAGCAGACGGGCTATTGATTTGCAGTGTGGATCAACGCTGTTGCGTCCATGAATCTGTCGTCACAACCCGCACCGCAGTCCGTGTTTTACAAATGGACATTGCCGAGGCCGCTCGCGTTGCAAGCCGTTTGAACTAGGTTCGATTGTTGGGTGAGTCGTCTCTGTGCCGCTCCTATTGGGAAGCGGGCCGTCGTCTCGAAGACCACAATCGTTATGAACCGCACCACACCTCCGCAGAACGCCCCCGATTCGGGAAGTGATTCCCGCCGGGCTGGTTCGTTCTCTGATTTCGACCGCCCAGAGCAGGACGTGGATCCGCAGGCACCAGCTTTGGCGACCACTTCTGAAGAGACCTCTCGCCACGCTTCCTGGGCAGGCCCTGTCCTGTTGTTACTGCTCGGGCTGGTCGCGGGAGTTTGGAGCCACTTCACGCTGTCTCGGGCCGAGATCGAAGCGATCCGCCAGTTGACTCGTGCCGAGACCAGTGCGGCGGCGAGTCAGCTTTCGACGCACATTCAATCGCGAGTCCAGACGCTGGATCGACTGGTGGCGAGACACGCCCGCGCGCGGCAAGTGTACCGGCCGACATTTGAAGCAGATGCATTGTCGTGCGTGCGAGACTTTCCCGACATCTGCGAGATCAGTTGGACGGATGCGACCGGGACGATGCAACTGGTCTTCCCGGTGGAAGGCAATTCGCATATGCGGAACATCCATCCTTGGGACGATCCCGTCAAAGAGCAGACTCGAAACGAGGCCGTGCAGCGTGCGGCCTTACGAACGAGTCGGGTGTTCGATCTGCGCCAGGGCGGTCGTGGGATCGTGGCAATCAGTCCGCTCACAGGTTCCGAAGGGGATCGCGGAGCCGTGATTGCGGCCCTGCGTGTGGGAGCGTTGTGTCAGACCGGGCTGGCGCAGTTTCCCGCCGGGTTCGTGCTGTGTGTGAAGGCCGGGGGAATCAATGAGTTCGAGAGTCAACGGATTTCTCAAGAAGTCTGGAATCAGTGGGGGCAAACATCGAGAGTGACTCTGCCGGGGCCTGCGTGGGAATTGTCCGTCACGCCGACACCCGAACACATCGCCAAGTCACTCACGTTGATGCCACTGTTGGCGGGCCTGTCGTGCGTCACCGTTTCGATGTTTCTGGCGGGGCTGGCTTACTTCTGGTACGCGGCGCACGAACAGTCGCGTCAGTTGCAGGCCGTCAATCATCGGCTGGAACAGGAGATCGTCGAGCGGGCCACCGTGACTGATGCGCTGCGCGTGAGTGAGTCGCACAATCGGTTGGCCTTTGAACATGCGGCGACGGGAATGGCGGTTTGCTCAACAAGGGGTCGCTTCCTTCAAGTCAACGCAGCGATCTGCCAGATGTTGGATCGCTCTGCTGACGAACTGGAGCAGATGACATTTGGAGATGTGACCCACCCGGACGACCTCAGCGACGGCTTGGTACTGCTGCGTCGGATGCTGAGTGGCGAGGTCTCGACGGCACAATTGGAGAAGCGGTATTTGAAGCCGAGCGGATCGATTGTTTGGGCACACCTGCACGTTTCGTTGGTGAGTGATCGCGACGGCCAGCCGCTCTACTTTGTGGCCCAGATTCTGGACATCACCGCGCGGCGGCAGTTTGAACATGAGTTGCTCGATCAGAATTCCAAACTGACCGAAGCTTACTTGCGGATCGGTGTTCAAGCGGACGAATTGCGAGCGGCGCGGGAGCGAGCGGAGAACGCCAACCGGGCGAAGGGGCAATTTCTGGCGAACATCAGTCATGAAATCCGCACACCGATGAACGGCATTATTGGGATGAGTCAGCTCGCGTTGGAGTTGGATATCGGCCCCGAGGTCGCCCACCATCTGACGCTCATCCAGCAGTCGGCCGATTCTCTGCTGAGTCTCGTCAACGACGTGCTCGACTTTTCCAAGATCGAAGCGGGCAAACTCGAACTCCGGCCGGTCGAGTTCTCGCTCCGGGCGTCGTTGGACAAGACACTCGAACCGCTCCGCTTCTTGGCCGAACGTAAGGGCGTGTCGCTGGAATGGGCTGTCGCCGCGAATGTCACCGACTATCTCCATGCCGACGCGGGGCGAGTTCAACAGGTGCTCATCAATCTCGTGGGCAACGCGATCAAGTTCACGGATCGAGGCCGCGTGAACATCGGCGTCGAACTGCGGAACGAGAGTGATGATTTGTTCGAGCTGCAGGTCTCGGTGACCGATTCAGGGGTCGGTATTCCCGCCGACAAGCTGCAAATGATCTTCACGCCATTTGAGCAGCTCGACGGATCGACGACTCGCAGGTACGGCGGCACCGGTCTCGGGCTGGCCATCGTGGCGAAGCTCGTTGAGTTGATGGGAGGCAAGGTGTGGGTCCAGAGCGAAGTCGGGGAGGGCAGCCGCTTCCACTTCACGTTCTCCTGTCGCCGGGCAAAGTCGGTTGTCGCCCCCGTGCTGGCCAATGCCCTGTCGGAAATGCCCGCGTTGACTCGTCCATTGCGCGTGCTGGTGGCCGAAGACTACAAGGTCAACCAGTTGATCGTGCAGCGCATCCTCGAAAGGCGCGGGCACCGGGTCACGCTGGTTGAAGACGGACAGGCCGCCGTCGATGCGGTCGCGCGTGAGACGTTCGACATCGTGCTGATGGACATCCAGATGCCGGTTCTCGGCGGTATTGAGGCAACCCAAGATATCCGCCGGCGCGAGGCCGGCACTCTCCGGCGCATCCCGATCATCGCACTCACCGCCAACGTGTTGGATTGCGATCACGAGTTGTGCTTGGCCGCTGGCATGAGCGACTACATCACGAAGCCGTTTCAACCACGATCTTTGCTCGCCACGATCGAACAAGCTGTCGCGAATCGCGAAGCCGAAATCCTCGAACTGGCCGCGGGGCGCACGGACCGCTTCGAACATCTCACTCATGATATTTCCGACAGAAGTGGTGAGCCGGGTGGCGTCAGCCCCCGGACTCTTG
>JAYTQJ010000522.1:0-3571 GCA_043746775.1 Schlesneria sp. | reverse complement strand
CGAACCATTTGCTGACAGTGCGGGGCGCAACCTTGCAGATCTTTGCTACCTGACCAGTAGTGAAGATCGTTCTCATCGCGGGCTCTCCAATCACCTAGATTGATTCACACTCTGAAGGGCGTCGCGACCCTCCGGATCTTCACCCTCAAACTTGTCCACGCGGCAATCCGTGCCTTTAAGATTGTCAGGCTGAGGCTCCACCGGCAGGTGTTGCCTCGGACCAGATGTTCGAGCGGGCGATCACTCGCCTGCTCGTTCTTCTGGCACGGTCGTCGCGTAACAAATTCTCGGCGGCTCCTCGATTCGATCCCTGTATCGAGAATCCGTGGGTGGCCGAACGAGTGGTCCGACGCACAGCATCATGCCGTGCGCCGAGTCCAATCTAAGTTGTCCTGCCCCCCCGAGACCGTTCTAGGCGGTGCTGCGCGCTCACACCGGATCAATCGCCATCCGATGTGTGCCCGTTCGCACCGCTGTGAACCGTCTCCCAAGTAGAATCGGCCCAGACCCTCCCAAATCTGAAGAATCTTTGGTGAGTCCTCTTGCACGATTCGGAGATTTCTGTTTCAGGCGTCAAGGTCCACCAAGATTTCCAAAAAAGAAGGTCATGTTCGTCTGAGTCTACTGCTCCGAGTCAACCACTCCGCTCGGATGAGTCATCACGAATCTCCATGCGCGGCCGTTGCCTGCAAGCCCAACACGGCGAGGATGGGAATCTCGTCACTCCATCTTTCTGTCCCACATCTTTCTGTTTACTTGCTCGAACGAAGCGAGATCGCAAAGCGGACGTGACCGCCAAAAGTCGCCTTCCTCGCTCCGCGTGAAGCCAGCCGAGTCACCAGCGACCCGGAGACGCGGGAAACAGCGTCATTCCGCGTGCGGCTCTCTTCACGCGGAGCGATGAAGGCGACTTTTGGCGGGCGCATCAAAGCGGGCAAACCGAAATGTAGAGGACAGAAAGTTGGTGCCGAGATGGCGCGACGTAATCGAACTGAGTCGGCCATTCTGGAAGAGTCGTTTCGAGACGATTACTCTCCCCGTCAGTTCTGCTCTTCGACTTCGGGCTTCCGTGAGAGGTACGTTTGATGTTCACAGCACAAGACATGAATAGGACCGACTCGGCCCTGCTGGCTTCGCTTCGAGACCGTATGACGCGGCGGCACTTCTTTGGCCAAACGGCTTCAGCCATTGGGACGGCCGCGCTGGCATCGCTCTTGGGAAACGAAGGGCTGGCGGCGGGTTCGATCGCAAACGGCAAAGGAATCTTGGACGGAACGCACTTCCCTGCGAAGGCCAAGCGAGTCATCTACCTCTTCATGTCGGGCGGCCCATCTCAGCTCGATCTGTTTGATCACAAGCCGGGTCTTGCGGACAAACGCGGAACTGAACTTCCCGCGTCGGTGCGCATGGGACAACGCATCACCGGGATGACCTCGGGGCAGAAGACGCTTCCCGTCGCGCCGTCGATCTTCACCTTTAAGCAGCACGGACAAAGCGGCTCGTGGGTGAGTGACCTGCTCCCGCACACCGCAGCAATCACAGATGACATTGCCATCTGCCGGTCGCTCAATACGGAAGCAATCAACCACGACCCGGCGACGACGTTCTTGCAGACCGGCTCACAACAGCCGGGCCGACCGAGCTTGGGAGCGTGGCTGAGTTACGGCCTCGGCCGCGCGAACGACAATCTTCCCGCGTTCATCGTGATGATCTCACAGGGGAGCGGGAACAAAACCGATCAGCCGATCTTCTCGCGCCTGTGGGGGAGCGGCTTCATTCCGACCGAACATCAAGGAGTCCGGTTCCGCTCGGGCGATGACCCCGTGCTGTACTTGTCGAACCCGCCCGGCATCGACGGCGCAGTGCGACGCCGGATGCTCGACAAGGTCGGCCAACTGAACGAGATCGCCAAGGAATCGTTCGGCGATCCCGAGATCGACACCCGCATCGCGCAGTACGAGATGGCCTATCGGATGCAGACCTCGGTCCCCGATCTGACGGACCTCTCGAAGGAGACCAAAGAGACGATCGACATGTACGGCATCAACGACAGCGGCGTGGATGGCGGCTTTGCCCGCAACTGCCTGCTCGCCCGACGCATGGCCGAACGCGGCGTGAGATTCATCCAACTGATGCACCGCGGCTGGGATCAGCATGGCGGGCTGCCCGGCCAGATTCGCGGGCAGTGTAAAGATGTCGATCAACCGTCGGCCGCGCTCGTCAAAGACTTGAAGGCACGCGGTCTCTTGGAAGACACGCTCGTCATCTGGGGCGGCGAGTTCGGCCGAACCGTCTACAGCCAAGGGGCACTGACCGAGAACAACTACGGCCGCGATCATCACGGCCGCTGCTTCAGCATGTGGATGGCGGGGGGAGGCTCGAAGCCCGGCATCACGTTCGGTGAGACCGACGACTTCGGCTACAACGTCGTGAAGGACAGCGTCCCCGTCCACGACTGGAACGCCACGATCCTGCGTCTCCTCGGCATCGACCACACCAAGCTCACCTTCCGCTTCCAAGGCCGCGACTTCCGCCTGACCGATGTCGATGGCGAGGTCAAACAGGGCCTGATCGCCTGAACGTGACCTCATGCTGCATGATGACGCTTCCACCTGTTACACGCGGATCACGGCGCGGTCCAGATGCGTGTAGCCGCCATCGACGTGGATCAGTTGGCCGGTCGTATGGCTGGAGCGAGGCGACAAGAGGAAGACGGCCATGTTGGCGATCTCTTCGCAGGTGGTCATGCGGTTCTCGAACGGGATGCGGTTCTCGATTTGGCGGCGCGTGGCGGCGGGGTCTTCGACCGAGCCGAGCCACGTTTCGTACATCGGTGTCCAGCATTCGGCGACGATCACCGCGTTGACGCGAATGTGGTACTTGGCCAGTTCGACCGCCCACTCGCGGGTGAGCGAGTTCCGTCCACCATTGGCCGCCGCATAGGCCGAGGTTCCCCCTTGACCGGTCTCGGCCACCTTCGAGCCGATATTGACGATCGCGCCGCGCGATTTCTTCAACTCGGGCAAGACGAAGTGAGCCATCTCGTAGTAGTGGAGCACGTTCTTGCGTAAGGACGCGACGAACCGTTCGGCGTCGCCGTCTTCGAGGCTCACGCCATCATTGATCCCCGCGTTGTTGACGAGTCCGTCGATCCGACCGAACTGGGCGACAGCGGCCTCCACCGCGCGCTGGCATTCGCCGGGTTGAGCCAGCTCCGTTGTGATCGACCACGCGCGGCCACCCATCTCGGTGATGGATCGAACTCCCGCCGCGTTGTCCTCAGCATTGCGACCGACAATCGCCGCGATCGCCCCTTCCCGCGCGAGTACCTGCGCCACACCGAGACCAATCCCCTTCGCACCGCCTGTTACGAGGATCACATTGTCCGTCAATCCGAAATCCATCTGATCAGCCTTTCGTGCCAACGTGTTGGTTCACCAAATCATTTTTCTGTCGCTCACTTTCTGTCTCTGTTCTTTGCGTTTAAGAACGGGGGCGCAATAACTTCCTGTGAGCGGCAAGGCGCTAGCCGCCGGTTCTGGTGCGACGACCGGCGGCTAGCGCTTTGTCG
>JAYTQJ010000521.1:0-19580 GCA_043746775.1 Schlesneria sp. | reverse complement strand
GGACGTGAGTCCCCTGAATCGACGTGATTTGTGCTCACGGACGGATTCAGGGGACTCACGTCCCCCGCTCCGAAGAAGGGTGTGCCAACGACGGCATCACGCTCCCGCCATCTCGCGAGCAGCCGATGATTGCACCGGTTCGCTCGAAACGTACTCGCCGTAGTGGCTGTAGCTGTAGCCTCGATCCTGACCGGGGATGACACCGTTGGCGACGGTTCCCAGCACGGTGATCCCTTGGTTCTGGATCAGCTCGCGCACGCGCGCGGCCGAAGTGCGCGTGTTCTTGCCAATGCGGGCCACGACCAACATCCCATCGGCGTGTCGCGCGAGAATGCACGGATCGCTCACAGCCAGCAGTGGCGGGGCATCGACGAAGACGAAGTCGAACTCGTTCTTCGCATCATGCAGCATCTGAGCCAATCGCGATGACGAAAGTAGTTCAGCCGGGTTTGTGGGTGAGCTGCCCGCCACGAGCAGACTCAGGCGGCTCACGGTCGTCGGACGAACTGCATTCAAGAAGTCGATCTCACCCGACAGGACTTCGGTTGCACCGATGTCACGCGCGACACGGAACAAGTTGTGAACGGTCGGCCGCCGCAGATCGGCGTCGATCAGCAACACACGTTTGCCCGACTGAGCCATCGCGATGGCGAGGTTCGAGACCAGCGTCGATTTGCCATCGCCCGGTTCGGGACTGCTGACGAGGACACACCGCGCGTCATGATTCTCGGCGGTGACCAGCAACGCCGTGCGGATCGAACGATAATTCTCGGCCTCAATGGAATTCGGGGCGTGCAGATAACGCAGCGCCGGATGCGGGCCACGTCCCGAATCGTGCGGTACGTCGAACGCCGCCACACTTCCCAACACGGGCTGACGCAGGCAGACACGGATGTCGCGGACATTCTTGAGTCGCAGATCGCGCAGTTCCTGAACCAAACAGAAGACCGCCATCAACATCACCAGCACGGCCACTCCGCCGACGTAGAACTTCAACAGCTTCTTCAGAGCCAGTTCGTGCTTCACCGGCGAGAGCACTTTCATTTTAAACCCGTTGGTATCCTTCTCATTCGCGACGCCGTTCTGAACATCGAGTTGCTTTTGCCAAGATTCCTGTAGCAATGTGATCTCGGCACGCAGATTCTGATCGGTGGCCAGGTAACCGGAGAACTCTTTGGAGCGAACGCCCTCGTCCTGAATCATGCTCGCCAGTTCGCGATCCTTCAGTTGGTGTTCGTCCACCTGATGGCGGAGCGAGTCGAGGTAGATCGCGACGAAATCGGTTTGCACTCCGCGCGCCGCCGCAAAGCGATCGGCCTCGGCCCCCTCGGGGAACTTCAGCCCCAACTTCGCGTAGGTCTGAAGAATCTTCTCGATGCTGCGACGGACGCTGACCAGTTCATAGTTGTCGCGACCGACCTGCTCGGACAGCTCGCGTTCCCGGTTGATCAGCGGCAGCAGTTGAGACTGATAGATGCTGATTTGCATCTGGCGATCGGCGTCTTCACCGCTGCGACCGTCGGCGTTGAGGAACCGACGGACCTGCATTTCGAGCGCCTCTTGAGAGTCTCCCGCCGCTTGGGCATTGCGGATCGACTTCTGTCGTGACGTGAGTTCTGCCAGTCGGACACGATTGCGATTTCGCTCTTCGCCCAAGGTGTGAATTACGTCTTCGGGCGCGATGTTCGACGTTTGAGTCGCATTCGTTTTCGGTCCCAGCACCGCACGGTATTCCTCGGGCACCGTCAGGATGAAGTCGCGATAGGCTGCTTCCGCTGTGTGCAGCTTGGCAAACATCTCATCCGTCGTCGTGTTCGCCTTGGTCTGCACTTCGGACGATTCTTCGAGACTGGCGTCCTTCAAGTGTGCGGCGTACTGCGCGACGATCGCATCGACCACCTTGCGGGCATCGGCGGCTTGAGGCCCCGAATATCGAATCTCAATCACGGTCTGGACCGAACGGTCGTTACCCGACATGCGTTTGACTTTAAGACCATCTTGGACCGCTTCAACCAGATCCTTCTCGTTGGCAAACGTCGGCAGCTTCCCGAGTTCGCCAAGTTGAACGGCTTTCTCAATAAACATCGGACTCGTGATGACCGGGATGTGGTCGCTCGGCTTCGCCTGACCGGTCAGCATCCGATCCTCTTCCCGCACGGGAGGCGGGTTCTTCTTCGTGACCATCACCTGTGAAAAGGCCGCGTATTCCGGCCCCGAGCGCACGTATGCGAGATGCCCCAGGATCAAGCCCGCAATCCCCGCCGCCAGCAACCGCCACTTGTGATGAATGGCCAACTGCATGTAGTTGATCGGCACGCCTTCGGCCTCGTCGTCCGGATGGACGTGACCGGGCAGGGCATCGGCGTGGAATTCGAGATTTCGTTTCATGATGTCCGTTCTGCGATGACTTTGATCACTCGTCACTCGTCACTTCAAACACCGACGGAACAAAGCGGCACGATGCGGCTGCTGCTGCTCCCCTGCTTCAATTGTTGATGCTGGGCCACGTACCACGCGACCGTCTTTTCCAAGCCGTCGCGCACGGAGACTTGCACGCTGTAACCGAGGTCGCGTTTGGCCGCCGAGATGTCAGCCCACGAATGCTGCACGTCGCCGACGCGCGCCGGAGCGAAGTACGGCACGAACGGCACGTCGAGTTGTTCGCAGATCATGCGCAGCAGCGTGATCAGATCGAGCGATTCACCGCAGGCACAGTTGTAGACTTGGCCACTCACGTCATCGGCCCACGACGCGAGCAGGTTGGCCTGCACCACGTTGTCGATGAACGTGAAGTCGCGCGACTGGCTACCGTCGCCGTAGATGATCGGTTGATCGCCCGCCAACAGTGCCGCGACGAAGCGCGGGATGACGGCGGAGTACGGGCTGTCCGGATCCTGCCTCGGACCGAAGACGTTGAAGTAACGCAGCCGCACGGTTTCGAGGCCATACGTCGAAGCGAACGCCTCGCAATAGAGTTCGGCGGCCAGCTTCGACGCGGCATACGGCGACAAGACTTGTGGGACTTGTCCCTCGTGCTTGGGCATCGTGCGTTGATTGCCGTACGCGCTGCTCGAACCGGCATAGACTAGGCGACGAACGCCGTTCTTGCGGCAGGCGTCGAGCAGATTGATCGTCCCCGTGGCGCAGGCGGCATGAGTCTCCAACGGCGTCTCCACACTGCGCGGAACCGACGCGAGCGCGGCCTGATGAAAGACGACTTCCACTCCCTGCACAGCCCGCGTCACCGCGTTCAAATCACAGAGGTCGGCCTGCATGAAGTCCACGCGTCCTTCGAGGTGCGCGAGATTGCCAAGCGATCCTGTCGAAAGGTTGTCCAGCACGCGGACGACATGCCCGTCCTGAACCAACCGCGTGGCCAAGTGAGACCCAATAAACCCCGCGCCGCCCGTTACCAAATACGTTGTCACGTCGAGTGCTCCTGAAATCGTGGAGTGTGTAAATCAAAAAGCCGTCGGACTGAATCACCAACCAGTGCCGCGTCAGGTCTTAATTGGGGGGGGTAGCCGAACTCGTAAGAGTTCAGCGTTTTCTGAAGTCTCACGACTTCAGCTACCCCCAAATTCAGAACGGACAGGGCACTAGGACCATTAACTCCGGTGGCGAATGCTTCTGGATGAGCCAAGCCGTTCACCGCGTGATGACTCGCGTGAACGCGGTCGTCCGTTGGCGGGAAACGACTGCGTGGAAACCTAGCATCGTTTTCTGACCTCGGCGCGAGGCGTTTCCACAACGCGGCCAATTCTCACCAGCGCGTCAGCGCCAGGTGAACGGCTCAGTTCCTACAACCGGGGCATTCGGAAGGGAACAACGCACGGCAAGATTCAAGCGAGCAGGGCGGCGTCAGCCGAATGGCACTCACTTCGGGGTGTAGCTGAAGTCGTAAGACTTCAGACGATCGTCAAAGCCGGCTGAATTCTCACGAATTCAGCTACGTCAATCTGAACGTCCATTTGAAATATGCTCAAAGCCAGTGCCATTGGGCTGACGGCACCCCGTTCGCCATCACCTCAAGCCGGTCAGCGCTTCGTCGTCCGGCAAAGAGGACGGGAGTGACAGCCGTAGCGTCGCGGTGATCAGGCGGTGATCGGACCCGGCCGACTTGCCGATCTGACACGAGGCCACGTTCCACTCGGGCGAACACAGGATGTGATCGATCCGCGCCCACGGGTGGTTCTCGGGCCAGAAGCGGTTCGCCTTGCAGGGGGACGTGTAGCCATAGCCGACCCCGGCCAGATCGAACGCACTTTGGAAGTCGCCCCAGTGACGCTGGAACACTTGGCTCGACACCGGCGTATTGAAGTCGCCACACAGCAACAGCGGCTTGTCGCCGCGAACCGTTTCCACTTGCTCGCGAATCAGGATCGATTCCTCTTCACGCTGGCTGATCGATTCTTCCAGCCGCTCCGTCCCATCACCGTCGAAAAAGGAGCGCTTGGTCAATTCCATCAAGCCGCGTCGCGCGGTCATCTGGTGGATGTCGGCCAAGACGACGGGACC
Source organism: Schlesneria sp. (assembly GCA_043746775.1). GTDB lineage: Bacteria > Planctomycetota > Planctomycetia > Planctomycetales > Planctomycetaceae > Schlesneria. The sequence continues at coordinate 15,062 of JAYTQJ010000521.1, read as the reverse complement.
GCGCGGCGTTTCGATCTCGACAACGAATCCGGCCGATCGCTCGAAGGTCGGGATTTCAAAGTCGGCCAGTCGCTTGATCGGCCAGCGCGAACCGACCCAATAGCGATCGTGGCTGATCGTGTGCCAGTCGCGATACGTCTCTGCGAGCAACGGCGACAGCGGAAAGGCTTCTTGCAACGCGATGACATCCGGCTGAATAACGGCGATCTCGTCGAGCACCTTCGGGAAGTTCGGTGTGAACGCCTGGACGTTGCAACTCACGAGCTTCAGCTCGAACTGATCCGCTTCCACGACGGTCGATCCGGCCAACCGAGACACCGGCAGCGACAAGCCCATCAGCGGCCCGAGGACCACGATCAGTGAGGCCGCATTCACGACCAGCGATGGACGATGCCAGAAGCACGCCGCCGCGAGCAGTCCCAGCGTGGGAGCGACAAGCGGCGCACGGGGCGCGTATGTCAGCACGGCACTCACCCACCAACTCTCGGAGACCGAAAAGATCAGCCAGCACAGCACGCCCAGCGCGGCGAGATTCAGCCACGACAGCCCGATCACCCATGCCGCAGCCAATCGCGACGCAGACGAAGCCGGGACAGGCAATGGAAATGCTGCGTCAGGATCGTAGTGGTGAGACATGGCGAAGGACCGTGATGAGAGTGTTCGTTCCAATTGTTTCGGCTGCTAGTGCCTTGTCAGCCCTAAATATTGGGGTAGCTGAAGTCGTAAGACTTCAGAAAGCGCTGAACTCTCACGAGTTCGGCTACCCCCTAATTTAAGATCTGACAGGGCACTAGGATCGGCTCCCGATGAGTTCACCTGCGGAACGCGCAAGCGACGGCAGACCCTCGTCCCGTTCGGCGCGATGAGCAAGCTGAGCCATCTCCCATGCGGTCACATAATGGAAGCGGAAGTTCGGTTGAAGCGCGTGCAGCTCGGCCAGTTCTTGGTGGAACAACTGCATCCGTTCGCCGAGCAGCATGTCGATGTTGCCGGTCTTGCAGCCGTGCGTGTGCAGCTTGATGAATCGCCAGTCGGGACGCCCTTGCACGGTGACGCCGGCATTCAGCCACAGATGCAGTCGTCGAATGGACGGCGGATGCTTGGCGGTCAGATCGGCGTTCTCGATCCGTGGCAACAGGCCGAACTTCTTGCGAGTCCAATCGAAACCGAGCGGCCCTTGAATCATGAGCAGGCTGTTATCGGGAGCGTCTTGGCCGACGCGCGCCCGCACACCGGTGTCGTGCGACTTCCTGCGGCCGGGAATGTCCTGCGCGTAATAGATGCTGTTGATCGTTGTCGTTTGTGTGTCGCTCGGTGCCGATGGGAGCGTGAAGTCGGCGTAGCAACCGGTCTTCAGCAGGATCGGAATTTCATGATCGACTCCACACCAGCAGCCGTCACGACGCGAGTTGTTCAACGCCCAGTTGCCATGAATGAAACCGTAGACGATCTCATTCGTCACCGGGTCGCGGCGCAGCATCCCGTGTCGGTGATACAGCACGTCGCGGAAGATGCTCAGCTTTTCTTCGAGTCCTTCCGGCGTGTCGTCGTGATGATGGAGATGAATGTCGAACTCACCGAACCCAGCGCGGCACATGTCTGCCAGCGGGTCGATGTACTCGGGACGATACTGGTCCTGCGGAAAGAAAAACGTGTGTTGCGGAGGTCGGCCATCGACATCGCGAAACGACTCGAAGCGCCGCGGATACTCTTCGGTCCAACGCAGGACTCGCGCCATCGCATCGGCGCGCGTGGGATTGCCCCACTCGGGTTCGTAGTGATCGCAGATCGCGATGAAGACATCGGTCGGTTTGCGGTCGAGGACAACCGGCGGCACTTCACTCTTCGGCGATATGTAATCTGGAACCCACAGGTCCATTCCGCGCGACTTCACCACACGCCAACAGAAACTCGCGATGAGTCCCAGCACGGACATCACGAATACGACTGCGGTGACGGGAATCATCCAATCTGGCATTTCACTCTTTCTGAACCGTCAGGTGGCGAGTCTGCTTGACGGTCAAACGTCGTCCTTTTCAAAACTCCGTTTGCCGTAGCAACTCTAGGTCGTCTTTTGCCAAGTGACGCGATAATTCGCACGGAAGGCATCCCACAACGCGAGTGTCGTGGTCAGGTTCAGTGTCACGAACATCAGCGACGGTCCGAACAGCGATGATCGGCGGCCGCGTTGCTGGAACAGCCAGCCCACCGCCGCCGACACGTAGAACACAACCTGCACATTCAGAATCGCCCAATAGACCGGCACGCTCATCAGCATCAGATTCATCCCCAACGCCAGCACCATCAGCGCGGGAGCCGTGAGCCGCAACAGCTTGTGCGAGACGAATTCAAACCAGAGCGGATTGCGAGACGGCGACAGCCACGCGGGGAACAACTGCATCAGTTGAACCGCTCCGGCGATCGTTCTCCGCTTGCGAACCGATTCTTGCCCCGACGACTTCGACGGATCATCGAAGACCTGGGCTGCCGGCTCGAACAGGCAGCGATAGCCGCTGGCGACCGCCTGCATCGGAATGGCCACGTCGTCCAGAATCGTCTGCGGCGGGATCGGTTGAAACAGCGATTTGCGCATCGCATAGCAGGCCCCCGTCGCGCCGGGGACTCCGCGCCACAGGCTCTCGCAGCGGCGAATGAACTTCTCGTACTTCCAGTAGAAGCCGATCCCCTGCGCGGCGGTCGTCGCGTTGTCGTCGGCTCGCAGTACCAGTTCTCCCGAGACCACGCCGACGGTCGGATCGGTGAAGTTTTCGAGCAGCCGTTCGAGGCAATCCGGCGCGAACTCCTGCCGCGCGTCGGCCAGCAGCACGAACTCCGACTGACACTGCGGGACGAGTTCATTCAGCACGGCGGGCTTGCCGCGACGCTCGGCGAAGTCGAAGCACTTCACGCGGGAGTCGGGGAACGCGGCGAGGACCGCAGCAGTGTCATCGGTCGAACCATCCGATCCGATCAGAATCTCGCGTATCCAGTCAGACCGTGTGGACGCGAACAGGCTGCACAGCTTCCTCGGCAACGAGTGTGCTTCGTTGTGAGCGACAATCACGATCGAGACCGGCCGCTCGACGTTCTGCTTCACGAGCGTCGTCCAACTGGTGCGCGACTTCCACCACACGACCAGCGGATAGCCCGCGAAGATGTACCCCAATCCGAGGATGTTCAGCCAGAAGGCGATTTGTAAGGTGATGGTCATGTGAGTTCGTTCTGGTTCTGATTGTTTTGAGGTGAGCCGGGTGGCGTCAGCCCAATGGCACTTACTTTGGAATGTAGCTGAAGTCGTAAGACTTCAGACGATCATCAAAGTCGGCTGAATTCTCACGAATTCAGCTACGTCGCACGGAACGTCAATTTGAAAGTCGCTCAAAGTGAGTGCCATTGGGCTGACGCCACCCGGCTCACCTTAGGACCGCAGCCGCAATCTCTCATCAACGGCACCGCGCCGTCACCTCATCGAGCAATTCTGCCAAGCGTGCTGTCTGCGACTCCCGGCTGAACTCATCAATCGCTTGCCTTGCAGGGCGTCCGCGTGAAGTGCGTTCCACGCCGCCCAGTCGTTCCGTCAACCAAGCCGCAATCCCCGCAGTGTCCTTCGGAATGTAGTGGCCCTCCGGAAAGAACCGTCGCGCGAGGTCGGCCGTCTCACCGTACGGTGCGATCGTCAGCATCTCTTTGCGAATGGCGAGGTATTCAAACAGTTTGGCGGGGACGACCCGTTCCGCTCCCGGCACATCACTGAGTAGCAGGCAAACGCCGTCGGCCGAGTCCAGCCGCTCAACAACTTCCGAATGCGCGCAGTAGTCGATCGCTTCGAGCTTCGCGGTCGTCGCGCGGACTCGTTCCAGCACCTGCTGTTGCTCGGGCGTCTTGCGTCCGACGCAAACCAGCTCCAGCCGACGAGTCAGCTCGGGCTGCGAGGCACTCAACGATTCAATCGCCTTCACCAGCGGCTCAATATCGGTCAAGTTCCACAGCGTTCCGGTGTAGATGAGGCGGAAGGGGGTTGAGGGTTGAGGGTTGAGGGTTGAGGGTGAAGACGGGGGCGTTGAGCTATCTACTCTGACACTCAACTCTCGACCATCGACCTTCAACCCTTCCCCAAAATCTTCCGCGTCGAAGCCGTTGTAGATGCAGACGGCCGGAATCGGGTGTTTTAATTCGGCGAGTTTCGCGGCGAGGTTCGACGTGCTGGCTTGCGTCGTCGCGACGACGGCGTCGGCTTGTCGCAACAGCCGTCGCTGCATCCGATGCTGCACGAAACGTGAGAACCCATCGCGCTGAGCGTTCTCCAAATACTGGCCGCTCAAGTCCCATTCATCGCGGTAGTCGAGGATCAGTGGCAGACCGAACTTTTTCTTCAGCGCCGCGCCGATGAAGAAGCTCGAATAGGCCGGTGCGGTGACGAGGATCGCATCGTGAGGCTGCTCGCGCAACACGGCCGTGGCCGCACGCAGGGCGTTCGGATTCCAGAGGACTTGCGGATCGGGTTGCAGCGCCAGCTTGACGACTCGTTTCGCGAGGCCCTTCACCGCCGACTTGATGCGAGTCACCAGACCGCGTTTCGTTGAAGCCGCTCCCACGAGCGACTGCTTGACGCGATAGTCCGGTTCCCAAGTGCGGGCACGGACAACACGCACGTCATCGGGAAGGTCCGCCAACAGACTCTCGTCGCGCACGGGGACAGACGGGTTCTCGGTCGTGAGGACCGTCACCTCCCAACCACAGCGACGCAGATACTTCGCCCATTTCGCGGGCCGTTGAACGCCCGCTCCACCGACGGGCGGGAAGTTGTAGGCGATCAACAGCACGCGCCGCGGCCGATCGGCGGGGACGGCAATGTCGTCGAGTGAGGCTTCGAGTACTGCGGCGGACATGATCGTGATCCTTCTTCTTCTTCCTTCGGAGCGGGGCGGCGTCAGCCCCCTGTTTCTTCGTTCTGGCTGTTGGTTCTTGGGCGTCAGCCCCTCTTCAATCCACACGGGACCAGGGGGCTAACGCCCAATGGCACTTGCTTTGTCATTCACCCGGTGAGCGGCAGGCGCTAGCCGCCGGTTCTTTGCTTGGAAACACAAATCCATCCACCGGCGGCTAGCGCCGTGCCGCTCAAAGTGAGTACCAGGGGGCTGACGCCACCCCGCTCAGAAATGCCGAAGAGGGCTGACGCCCCAGAGTCACGCTTCACTCACCGTTATGACGCGGCGTTGTTTCACCGCTCCCGTCCACTCGGACACCGTCGTCGTTTCAAACCGATCGAACACGCCGCGTGAGGCCATTGTCGCGACGGCCGTGATCGCCCACGGATGGTTGTCGTGCATTAGCAGGATGTCGCCGCCGCACGGTTCATACGTGGAACACCACGCCGTCATGTCGTCGGCCGAGGTCATCCGATAGTCGCGCGGATCGACGTTCCACAGCGCGACGTTCTGTCCGCGCTGCCACAGCCCCGACAGCTTGCTCCAGTTCAGTTCGCCCTTCGGCGGCCGCATCGTGCGCGAGGCCGCGCCGGTCAACTCAATCAGCAGTTCATCCGTGTGTCGGACTTCATCGAGGAACTGACGCGGCGAGGTCTGCGACGGTTCGCTGTGCGTCCAAGTGTGGTTCCCCAACTCATGCCCTTCTGCCGCGATGCGCCGCACGATGTCAGGGTGACGCTCGGCAAGTTCCCCGATCACGAAGAAGGTCGCGGTGAGACGCCGTTCGGCCAGCACATCGAGCAACCGCGGAGTGAACTCGGGATGCGGCCCGTCATCGAACGTCAGCGCAATCTGCGGCTGGGCATCGGACCGTTGAACCGGTCCGCGCGTCAGCAACCGCTGCCGTGAAACACACGTCGTCAGGATCGTCTTTGTGAGTTGTCTGAGTAGTCCCATGATCGGTCTCGTTTGGAGTCTTCGTACTACGTACTACTAGGTCTCGAAATCCTGTCTTACGGCGCGCATTTCCGTCATCAAAAGTAGCCTTCATCGCTCCGCGTGAAGGAAGCCGAGTACGATTCCAGCATCGATTGGCATCATCAACTATCGACTTCCCATCGGCTTCCTTCACGCGGAGCGATGAAGGCTACTTTGGCTGCGGCTACGCCGCGCCGTTTAACCGCAAGGCAATTCGGCATTCACACGCTCTCCCGCCATCACTTCGCGGACAGCGTGAAGTACTCTCCCGTCCGTCCCAGTTCTCCTTCAAACTGCCCGTTGCCGGGCCGACAGAATGCTGCCGTCGTGGTCGCAGCACATTCCGCGTTCGGCTCACTCAAACTCATCGCCATCGAAGCCACCGACTGTGGCACCGGTGTGTTCGAACTGGGAGGAGCATTCCGCCAATCCAAGTCAAACTTGCTCGATGGCTTGGACGTGGATTGAGACGCCACAGGTGCGGGTGACGCGCTGTTCGATTGAGCCTGCTCGACATGAAGTGCGGCCGCATGATCGAAGAGCGCTCCCTCCAAGACTCGCTCCAGTTTGCGGGCGGAGGCACGGAGGTCGTATGGCTCGAAGCAGCGCCGTTGTTGTTCTTCACGAGGTGAACTGAGTCGCCCTTCGATCGCATCGGCCATCGCCACAGGACTGGCGGGAGGAACGAGTCGGTCGTAAAGCCGATCGGCGATCTCAGGGACACCACCGACGGAGGTCGCGACGAACGGAGTCCCGCATGCCAGCGACTCCAACAGCACGTTCGGCACTCCCTCGGAGAGACTGCTAACCACGGTCAAATCTGCCGCGCGATACCACTCGGCCAACCGCGTCTGCGATTGAGGCCCTTCGAGTTTCACGCAGTCTTCCAAACCGAGATGCTCGATCTGACGTTGTAACTGACCTCTCAACGGACCATCGCCGAGGATGTGACAGTCGAACGCACGGCCTCGGGTTTTGAGAACTGCACAGCTTGCGATGAGATGCTGAAACCCTTTGACCGGAACGAGTCGCCCGACGGCTACGAGTTGCGTCCGGTTTTCGGAGAGTCCGAGACCACGGCGTGCGATCAAGCGATCACCGGGCGAGAACGCCGCCGGATCGACACCGCGTCGTACCACATGCAGTTTCTTGCGAGGCAACCCATCCTTCATGAGCGTGTCCGAAATGTGATCGCTCACCGTCACGACGGCATCCGCGCGGTTCAAGACGTTCAAGATCGCCTTCCGACGTGCTCCACTGCGGGCCAGCAACAGCACATCACTCCCACCGACCATGACGACCGACGGGACGTTCTGACGCTGTGCCGCCCGCACCGCGACATCACCATCCGGATGTGCCCAGTACGACAGCACCACATCGGGCTGGAACTCATTCATCACGCGATTCAACTCGTGCCCGACGGACCAATCCAAGAAGTGGCCGTACTGAGAACGAAGAACCTTTGGCGGGTAATAGAACGTCGGATGGCTGGCTTCGACACCGGGAACGGCGGTGTACGTCGAGTCCTTCGAGCCGCGTGTCCCTTTGGACGAGACACCGGCCAACTCCGACAGACGCAGACGCCACACATCTGGGAACGGAACCGGGGCGACCACGCGGACCTCATGCGCTCCAACCAAGCCCGCGATCATCGTGCGGTTGAACGTCCCCAAGCCCGGTTGCCGTGCGTTGGGATAAGCGTAGGAGAAGAACAAGATTTTCATTTGTCGGTCCTGTCAGGTTGCTCGGGCATGAGCAGTCGCAGTCTGTTGAACAAGGGAGGGCGAGGCTCCCACCGAGCCGTGTGCGTGAAGAAAGTCGCTTGTTTCTCGCGGCTCGGCAGGAGCCTCGCCCTCCCGCTAGCGCTTCGGAGGCATCACGGGTTCAATCGGTGTGGCTGGGTTCTTCCGTCTCGGTGTTGGTTTGCGCCGGTGTCGCTGCCGTTCCTCCGCGACGAATCCACTGGCGGGCCTTCGTGGCCAATCCATATTTCTGCACGACAGCCCGTGCCGTCGATCTCAATTTCCGTCCGCCTTGGATGTAGGCGAGTGCTGTTCCCGCACGCCAGGTGCGCGGGACGAGCCACACTGTGCCGCTGCGGCTTTCCACGTTGGCGAACTGGCGTTTGTATTCCGCGTCGCCACCGCCGAAGTCGAACGTGTGCGGTGAGTCATGCGCGAGCAGGTCTTCCACGATCTGCTGCAGCATCACGCGGCCGGGTGAGAACTGAGCGTACTCGTGGCGATACGCGATCTCTTCGTAACGGAAGCAACCGCGATGCTGATTGCAGATTGCGAACGCGGACGGACGGCCCTCGATCCACCACAAATAACTGCGCAACAGACCGTGTTGCGCGAGGATCGACATCTCGTGCAGTTCCTTCTCATCGTTGCGAATCCTCAAGCCGAACTGGCGTGACTGCCAGCTCTCTTTCGAGATGTCATGCGCGGCAGCCAGGAAGTCGGGAATCTGTTCGAGCGACGTGACTCGCTCCAATCTGACGTTGCCGAACTTCTTCAAGCTGCGACGGAACTTGCTGAGTGATCGACTGGAAAACGTCTTCCAATATTCGTCGGCACTTGGAGGAAACTGGATGCGCCAGCGCGGCTGAGTCTCATGCGTGGCGAAGAGCCGACAGCCGTGAGCCGCTTCGTTATGGGCGGCATCAGACAGCGGGGAACGTTCGTCCAAATCTTCGATCAGCAGGAAGGCGGCTCCGACCGACCGGCAGTGCTGGGTCGCAGCGGCGAGCAGGGAAGACTGCGTTTCATACGATTCGTATTCCGACAAGAAGCGGCCTCCCGCCAGACGCAGCCCGTGCAACATCCAACTTGGCCCGATACTGCCGACTTGACCCGATCGAATGCTCTTCGGGATCAGGATGCCGAGTGCAGCGCACTCACTGTCGGTCCCGGCACGCAGCAGCACCGGTTTCAGCGGCGAGGCGACGCGCGCCCCTTCCCATTCGGCCAACACATAATCGGGATGCTGCAACGGACTGGCGTGAGGATCGCGATCGAACTGCGCCTGCCAGTCCCAGTAGCCCTGCGAGACGTGCTGTGAGAGTGCCGCGTCAATCGGCACCACGCGCGGCACGACACAACGCAGGATCGACTCTGCGTGCGACGGAAGATGCGGACGGAAGGGGTCGGTCATGGGAAGGCTTTGGGAAAAAAAGTCGTTAGTCATTACACATTCAAACCCCACCGGGCTTGCCCCGGTGGATTCAGGTTTTTGCACTACTCGGGGAGGGCACTCTCAGTAATTCAGTAGTGCAAGAACCCGCGAGCCACCGGGGCAAGTCCGGTAGGCAATGCCGTTAAGGATTTCGGAGCTGTAAAACAGGGGCCAACCGAACGTAGCAGAAGTTGTAAGACTTCTGGAGAACCGTCGAGTCGTCAGAATTCTCACGAATTCTGCTACAGAAATCCTTAACGGCGTTGCCCAGTGGGGCGGCGCGGGTTCGTCACTCGCGCGGGATGTGTCACACCGCATTCACTACCACTTTCAGCTTGCCCGCCTTGGTCAACGGGATGTCATCGACGAGTTGCAGTTCGATTTCGACGACGGTGCCGGTGCAGCGGCGGATCTCACTCAAAAGCTGTTCGCGTTCGGCCAGCGTGAGGCCTCCCTCCACGACCAGCTTCAGCGTGATCCGTTCGACTCGCTCTTGAACGACTTGGAACCGACGGATCGCCGGGAACTCTTTCAACAGGTGCGGGAAGAACTCGCCGGGAATCTTGCGGCCGTCGGGAGTCTCCAGCGTGTCGAGTTGCCGACCGACGACTTTCCTCAGCAGCGGCAAGCCGCGTCCGCAGGAACAGGTCTCATAACCGGCAACCGCTCGGTCCCCGTTGACGTACCGCACGAACGGCATCCCGTAGTTGAAGAGGTCCGTGATCACGACGTTTCCTTCTTGGCCGGGCGGCGTGGGCGAACCGTCTTCGTCGAGGATTTCTACCAACAGGTTCTCCATGCTCAGATGCAGCCCGGCGTGCTTGTCACATTCGGCTCCGATCAGCATGAACTCGCGCGAGCCATACGTTTCAAAGACCGGCGCGCGAAAGACCTCTTCAATCAGCGACCGTTGGAAGTCATGCAGCTTCTCGGCCCCGACGATGATGGAACCGGGTGAAACGGGTGTGAGCGACTCGCGCTTCAGGAATCGAGCGAACTCATAGAGCGGGTTCGTGTACGCGACGATGACTTCCGCGCGATAGCGGTTCATCCGATCAAAATGCTGCCGCATCTTGTCGGGTGTGAACTCAAAGCAACTCAAGATGAGATGCCGATCGAAGGCGTGATGCAGGTCCATTTTGAGCCGCTTCCATTGCGGAACACTGCCCAAGGCGGAACCCCAAATGAAAAGCTGCTTCGTGCCGGGAGCACCGTTCGCCCAGCCGTAGCCGCGATACATCATCGCCGTGCGGCGATCGTTGCTGCCGCTGTCGAGATCGAACTGCAACGGTTCGCCACTCGATCCGCCGGTCGCCTTCGACATGCGGTGAATGTCGGGACTCGTCGTTCGCATGTTGATCCGGTTGCTGCGGATGGTCTCGCGCGTCATCAGCGGCCACTCGCGCAGATCGTCCAGCGACCGGATGAGCTGCGGGCTGAGACCGCGCTCCCGCCAATCGGCTCCGTAAAACGGACACGTCGCGGCGGCGTGCTGCATCAGGGCGCGGAGCGATCTCAGTTGGAACTCTTCCAACTGCGCACGGCTCCACCACTGAGTCTCCTCAGCACGCTGCCAATGCGAGATCGTCTGGCGTCCTTTGACGACACCGTCGAAGAAGGGGAGCAGAAAGTGGCGGTAGAGTTGGGCGTACATGATGGTGGAGGGTCTAAGGTTGAAGGTCAGAGGCGGCGTTGATCGACAGTGCTTTGTCCCCTCGCCCCGGCTTTGCGAGGAGAGGGTGAGTGCCCGGTCAGGTCTTAATTTGGGGTAGCCGAACTCGTGAGAGTTCAGCGTTTTCTGAAGTCTTACGACTTCAGCTACCTACGCTTCTTGGTCGTGACAGGGCACTAGGGTGAGGAGGCTTTCACCCGCATCGCGTTTTCGTTCCCAGCAGCTCTCGGTAAAGCTGTTCGTAATCGGAGACCATCCTGTGGACTTCAAAATGTTGAGCGACGCGGGCTCGGCCCGCTTGTCCGAGCGTTGGCCAATCGGCGGCGTTGCGGCACATCGTCACGATGGCGGTGGCCAGTGCGGCGGGATCGGCGGGCGGGACGAGTTGTCCCGTCAAACCATCGGCCACGATTTCGGAGTTGCCTCCCACGGAGGTCGCCACGACGGGGAGACCGACCGCCATCGCTTCGAGCAGCGTGAGTGAAATCCCTTCCGTCAGCGACGACGACACGAAGAAGCCCGCTTGAGTTAGCAACTTGGGCACATCCGTTCGTTCGCCGAGGAACTCGACGCAGCTCGTGATTCCCAGTTCGCGCGTCAGTCCTTCCAGCATCGTCCGTTCGGCTCCGTCGCCGACCAGCTTCAGTTGGAGATCGGGTACTTGCTGAATGGCGATCGCGACCGCCCGCAGCAGTGTGGGAAAATCTTTCTCGGCGGAGAGGCGTGCGACGGAGATCGCAATCGGTGCGGCGACCGGTCCCGTGTACGCGAAGTCACTGAGGTCGATGCCGTTCCAGATGCGAGTCACTTTGCGCGCCGCGACGCCATCGGCCGTCACGCACAACTGTGCAGCGTCGTCGGACACTGCGACGATGCGATCGACAAGGTGGCTTGCCCAACGGAACTGCGTGCGCGACTTCCAGCCGTGACCGGCGCGCTGCCCGTGTCGCGTGTTGACGACGACGGGCACTCCGGCCCAGCGTGCGGCGAGACTGGCGTACAAGTGCGGGTAAGTGTTGTGCGTATGAACGACATCAAACCGTCCCGAACGAAACAGCTTCGCCATCTGTCGAACGAGACCGATGCGGCCCGCCGGTCGCAGCAGATGAACGGGACAACCCGTGCGACGAATCTCTTCCGCAAACCGCCCGACTTCGCGAATGGCGAGAAACTCAGGAACGCTCGCGGCGGGATCGTGATGCCGCGCGATGTCGGTCAGGATGCGTTCGAGTCCGCCGGTCTTCAGCGTCAGGCTGACATGGCAGACGCGCAACGGTCGCGCGGCCGTGACAGCGGCATTCTTGAGCATCGGTGGTGCGAGTTCAGCAGTGGACATTTCGAGCAAGTTCCTTCAGTCAGCAAGGTCCGCTGGGAGGGTGGTCTTGGATCAGTCGTGTTTGGCCGAATCGAGCGCGGACACGGCCGATGTTGAAGAGGCTCCGCCTCGCAGCGACTCCTCCACGCCGGCGAGTGTCTTCTTGATCCAGCGCAGGTTGTCGAGCAGCGCAAACTTCAATCGCGGTCGCCGCCAGGTGACCCACACCAGTTCGGCTTCATGCGTTGTGAGGCGACGCTTGTAGTTGGACATCCCCGCCATAAAGTCGAACTGGTCGAGTCCGCGACGCTGGCATTCGGCGAGGCACAAATAATCGACGATCAGCCCGGGACTCAGATTTCCCGGCTGCGGAGACCAACCGCTCTGGTACAGCAGCGCGCGGTTGTCATCGATGAAGACTTGCGCGCATCCGAGGATTCCGGTTGGCGATGTCACGCGATACATCCCCATCGCTCCGATGGGGACGAGACGATGGACGAGATCAAGATGGAACTCGCGAAAGCGGCGGCTGGCATACGACCCCGGTTCCCCTACAGCGTTCCAGCGTGCCTGATGTCGCTCGATCATCCGATGCAACATTTCCTCGGCCCGCTCGGCAGACCCGGCCCATTCCCCTGTGGGATTCCCTAGCTTGCGCAGCGATCGGCGGAGGTTGGCTCGTGTCTGTGATCCCAAGAGTTCAATGGGTTCGACGTTGGCCTCACGTGCCGCCCGTAGATCGAAATAGGGTGAAGATTTTCGTACGACAACCGCCTTCGGGTTGTCCGTGAGCAACGGCGCGATGTCGTCCGACGCGAAACCATCGAAGTGCGCCTGATCGCAGTCGGACTGAGAGTCGATCCAGGTCACAAGTTGCCGTGCGAAGTCGGTGCGGTCCTCATCACGGACCAGCAGCGAGTTGTATTCAACGCAGACCGAATCGGCGTCGGGTTCGCCCGCTGTGCCGAGGTGCCATGTCCGCAGTGGCATCGGGCCATCAAATTGGCTTACGCCGCTCGTCAACAGAGCAACGCCGCAACAGACATCGCCGCGCCGAGCGATCGCGAACCGATGTGGCACGAGCGACCCGTAATGCTTCAGCCACGTCTCAGTCCAGACGGATGAACACATCAATCGCTTATTCGACACTCGCTCTTCGACGCTCCGCCACAATTCCATCGCACTAGGACGAGCCACCGGACCGAGAATCTCCAGTCGCAACGGTCGTTGCTGGCACGCGGAGACCTCGTCCGGAATCGGCCTGAAAAGTGTGAGTGATGCGGTCTTCATGGTGTGTGGCTCTGAAGAGATTTCGAGTATGTCGTGGTTCACCGGGACATGATCGCGGTAAAGACGTACAGCCCGCTGAAGGCCATCCCGCTGGCAATGCTCAGTCGTACGGCATGGCCCTTATTCATGATCACGAGCGGTTGGCCCGACTCGGTGTGAATCCATACGAGGTTCAAATAGGCGGCCATTGTCCCGAGCAACAAATAGGTTGGAACGACGTAGCATCGCGACAAGGACATGATCGACGTGATCCAGCCCGCCAGCAGCGCGCACATGAATGGTCGCAGTCGCACCAGGTCCGGCTGTTGGACCAGTTCCGACAATCGTCCCATGCGGTAGAGCTGCATCCCCGCGAAGAAGAAGCAGCCGAAGAACAGCGTGCCACCGAACAAACCCAGCTCGACGTAGGCGTGAATGAACGAGTTGTGAGCCACCAGTCCGGCGATGTCGGGGTACGACCCTTGGCCCGTGCCGAACAACAACGCGGGTGACTTCAACTCTTGAAAGCCGTCGCGCCACAGTTGAATTCGTTCGTGACCGGTTCCGCCCTCTTCCATCCCGCTGTCGCCGCGTCCTCCGGCCGCAAACGGGACGACGCACGCGGCCATGACCACCGCGACGATCGCCACCTTGCCTCCAAACCGAACGGCCACGAGTGTCAGTCCGGCCAGTCCGCAGGCCAGCAAGCCACCGCGCGAACCCGTCGCCAGCAGTCCCACTAGCAGCACGCCCATCGGGATCAACCAACCAAACCGCAGCCAGCTCGATTTGGGATCGGTCAGGAAGAACGCACACAACACGCCCGTCGCGCAGATCACCATGGACAGGTCGTTCGGGTCCATGAAGATCCCCGTGCCACGCATCCGGCGGACGGTCGTCACGACTTCTTCGTCCTCATCAAAGCCGTCGTTGTCGTCGAGATGCTCGATGAACTCGAAGTCATAGACTTCGTAGTAGTCGAGTACGCAGAGCGTCACCATCGTCGAGGCACAGATCGCCACCGTCAGCAGAAACGACTTCAACCGCGCGGGAGTGTTGACCACCGTCACGAGCAGCCCGAAGTAGATCAACGTCTTCAGGAACAGCGTTCCCGAGTCGATCACGCCGCCCATATAGATGTACTGAAAGTGCGAGATGCCGATCGCGACGAAGACCCCGAGTACGCAGAGCGAGATCGGTTGGCGAGCCAGTGTGAACTGCTTGAAGTGGGCCAGAAACGACTGAAACGTCAGCGCGAATGTGCTGAGAATCAACGCCTCATAGATCGGTGCCCCTTCGAGCCAAACGAACAGCTCGGCCGGACGCAGAAAGAGCGTCGCCGTCGTCAGCAGGAACAGCGCGAACGCCAGTTTGGCGAGCGACTTGTCGTGCATGATCGCTGTCCACCCTAGAGCGTGCTCGGCGCAGAACCGTTCCGAATGCGCGGACCCTCTGCCAGCGCTGTCATTCGGAAACATAGGTCACGCGCCGACGTTTCGCGGATGCAACCTCTGCGGAAGACGGGCGAGACTGTGCCTGCGGAACAGGTCGTAACAATGATGCCGGTCGTGAGGCGCGGGAGTGGGTGGTGAGTTGAAAATCACTGACCCGTACCGGAAAGCAGGTGTTGCATTTCGACCCCATCCAGCTTGTCTGGATGGTGAGCGAGATGGTGAGCTAACAGCCTGTTGAAAAAGGATTGTTGGGAGGGCGAGGCTCCCGC
>JAYTQJ010000520.1:0-8021 GCA_043746775.1 Schlesneria sp. | reverse complement strand
CAAGACGGAGGTCGGCAGTTCGGGAAGTGATTGCGCCCCCGTTCCTAAGCGGCTCTGCTTTGAGAACCTCTCAGTAAGCCTCTCCCCTCGCCCCGGCTTTGCGGGGAGAAGGGCCGGGGGTGAGGGGTTCTTCGATCGGCATTTAGCCGCCGAGGGCGGCAGGTCGTAGCCCACAGCGTGCCCACCTCCGTGGCAAAAACACGAGAGCGTATTTCAACGCTTGCGCCCGGTCGGGTCTTCATTTTGGGGTAGTCGAACTCATGAGATTTCGGGGATTTCTGAAGTCTCACGACTTCGGCTACCCAAAACTGAGGCTGGCAGCGCACCAGTGCTTTTTCAAACAGTCAAACGAGCCATTTTGCTTGGCTCCGGGTATAAGCTCCTCGCCAACGCCTTCACGACAGAAGTCGGGTTCCCTGAGCGGAGCAAACTGTGACCGAGCCGATTGAGCCAGCATTACCCTCTTCCTCGCAGCCCTCGTCG
This sequence comes from Schlesneria sp., assembly GCA_043746775.1. Lineage (GTDB taxonomy): Bacteria > Planctomycetota > Planctomycetia > Planctomycetales > Planctomycetaceae > Schlesneria. The sequence continues at coordinate 7,538 of JAYTQJ010000520.1, read as the reverse complement.
CCGCCGCCTGCCGAGGGGTTTGAGGCGACGATGATTTCGCAGCCGATCCCCAACTCGGGCGACGAGCTTGATAATCATCCCCTCACTGAACATGCCGTTGCTCCCCCACCGCAGAGACCGTCCGAGAGCATCGGCACGCATTCCTCGCTCAGCTCCGTATCCAAAACGACAACGGGTGAGACGACTCCGCCTCCAGCGACCAGCGTATCGATCGGCATCGGCAGTCAGCTTGGTCCCTATCTGTTGCTCAACAAACTGGGCGAGGGCGGGATGGGAGCCGTCTACAAGGCGCGGCACGCCAAGCTGGGCAAGCTCGTCGCGTTGAAGATTTTGCCGCAGCATGTCATGTCTCGGCCCGATGCCCTTCAACGGTTTGAACGCGAAATGCGGGCGGTCGGTACGTTGAGTCACCCCAACGTCGTGCAGGCGTTTGATGCGGGTGAGTTCAGTGGCATCCATTACCTGTCGATGGAGTATGTCGAAGGGCAGGACGTGCAGGCGTTGGTAACGGCCAAGGGGCCGTTGTCGGTCGTGAATGCGTGCAAGGTCATCAAGCAGGCGGCTCAGGGTTTAGGAGCGGCTCACAAGTTGAAACTGGTCCATCGCGACATCAAGCCGTCGAACCTGTTCGTCACGAAGGACGGCGGGCAGATCAAGATTCTCGACATGGGCCTCGCGCTGCTCTCGACGGAGGAAATTCCCGTCGAGCTGACTTCGACCGGCCAGTGCTTCGGCACGCCCGACTACATGGCTCCCGAACAGTGAGAAGACGCCCACTCGTGCGATGCGCGAGCCGACTTGTACTCGCTCGGCTGCACGTTGTTCCTGCTCCTCACCGGACGAACGCCTTACAGCGGCGAGAAGTATCGCAACATCCCCCTCAAGATGAGGGGCCACTGTTACGACCCGATCCCCGACCTCATCGCCGCCCGCCAATCCGCCGTAAGTTGGACGCCCTCGTCCGACGTGTCTTCTTCGCCTTCTTCAATCGACGCGAAAGCAAAAAACAAAGGCCGGACGGACGAGGGCGTCCATCCTACGGCCGTCATTCCCGCCGAGCTGAACGCGATCTACCGCAAGCTCCTCGCGAAGAAACCGAAGGATCGCTTCGCTTCGGCCGCCGAGTTAATCGCGGCCATCACGCCGTTCACGCGAGCGCAGGGCGACACCTCACAAAGCGGCGTGTTGAAGACCGGTGCCGTCTCGAAAGCCGTAGGTTGGACGCCCTCGTCCGACCTCTCTTCGCGTCCTTCAACCGACGCGAAAGCAAAAAACGAAGACCGGACGGACGAGGGCGTCCATCCTACGAACAACATCCCCGCTGAGGCCATTGCCGACACATCGACTTGGACGCCAGACCAATCTCCACCACAAGGCACGAATACCGCCATGCCACAGATGCTCGTTGAACCGGAACAAAAACCGCGCGGCCAGCAGTCCGAAGCCAATCCGTTCGATTGGCTCAACCTTCCCGCTGCCGACTCGCCTCGTCCCGGCAGGAACAACAAGAACCGCAACAAGAAGTCCTCGAACTCGAACGGACGGGGCGTCCTTCCTACGGTTGTGAAGCTTGCCGTCGGTGCCGTTGCGCTGGCAACGTTGCTCGCCGTCTACGTCTTCACCGTGAAGACTCCCGAGGGCGAATTGGTCATCCATTCCGACGCGGCGGGGATCAGCGTCAAGGTTCGGAGTGACGGTGAGGAAGTCCTCAAAGAGTGGAAGATCGTGAAGGGGGACGACAACAAGCAACTCATCCGGACGGGGAAGATCGAGATCGAATTGCCTGCCGAGTTTTCCGGAGAATTCAACGTCACCCCGAACACGGTGACGTTGGTCAAGGGGAAGCAGGAGATCGTCAAGATTGAGCGGAAGGAATTGCCGCTACCAGCGACCAAAGCAAAGGCGCCTCATGTCGCGCTGACGATGGAAGGCGCGGCACTCACCGGACCTGCCCGTGATCGGCAGGTTGCCGAGTGGGTCTTGAAACAAGGTTGGACGTGCTTTATCCGAGATCTGGAATCGGCGAAAAATGTCTGGCTGAAGCCCGGCGACGCGCTGCCTGTGGGGCCGATTGCGCTCTATGCCGTCCAAGGCAATGAGACGATGAAGAATGCCGATCTGGAGAACTTGACGGGACTCCATGAAATCACCCAGCTCAATCTCATGAGTCCCAGCATCGATCACGGCGCGATCCCACATGTCGCCCGGCTCAAGTCATTGCTCGCAATCAGTTGCTATCAGACGAGCATTCGTACGTCCGCCCTGACAAAGCTCCACGAGTTGCCATTCCTGACTCAACTCGGAATTCGTGGTGAGCAGGTCGATGACAAATGGGCTTTCCTTGGCAGTCTCGACTCAGCGTGGTTGCTCACGGTCGGCAACCATGTGCCGAACAACGAAGACTTTGCTGCATGGGCGAGTTTCCCCCAACTCCACAACCTCCACTTCGACACGGCCGATCCAGTCGATGCCGCGAGTGTCATCGAGTTCCAGCGAAAACATCCGGGCTGTCGCATCGTCACCGCGTATCCCCAAAAGCCGCAGGTGCTCGGCACCGACCCCGTCCGCCAAACGATCCTGCAACTCCTCCCGAAGGGGATCGAGTTTGAGATCCTCCTCAACAATCAAACCGAGACTCGTCGAGTGACACAGGCCGCGCCAAACGTGCCACCAGAGGGGCAGGACTTCTACTTTCGTGAAGTCCATCTCCCCCGCGAGTCGCCGTTGACGAAAGAAGACTTGCTCCCCTTGGCCAATTGCAGCTTCGACACGTTGTACGCGCAGGGAAGGAAGCAAGCCGAGGCACTCCTTCAGTCTCTGCCGCCCCGCTTGGCCGTGTACGCGTACAACCTGTCCGGATCAGACGTGACCGACGAGGGACTGAAACACCTGCACGGCACTTCGTGGCTGAAGAACCTCGACATCACCGGAACCCAAGTCACCGCCGACGGAGTGAAGATGTTTCACACCAAGAACCCGCACTGCGAAATCAACAGCAACTTCGGCCTCATTAGCCCCAACTGGTCCGCCCCCAAACCGCAGCGAAAGTAACCGTAGGTTGGCCGCCCTCGGCCGACTCTTCACGTTCCACGAAGACGCCGCCAAAAGACAAGACGGTCGAGGGCGACCATCCTACGGCCTGTAAGATGGCCGCCCTCGGCCGTCCTGTCTTCCTGAATGAACGCCGCCGAACCAGCATGACGGCCGAGGGCGGCCATCCTACGCGGCCATTTTTGAATGCGAGGTCATCATGGTGGAACTGCCACCGGCACCGCCGGGGTTTCGAGGGTTGGACCCCGACAAGCGAGTCCGAATCTACACGCGACACCTGCCTCACTGGCGGCAGGACGGAGCCACTTACTTCGTCACGTTTCGACTGGCCGATTCGTTGCCCGAAGCGAAGCTCACCGAAATCAAAAACCTGCGAGCGTGGTGGGAGCACAAATACCCGGAGCCGCGCTCCGAGAAAGACGGGGAAGACCACGTTCGCGAAGTTACTCGCCGCACCGAAGCTTGGCTGGACCAAGGACACGGCGCCTGCTACTTCCGCGAGTCACGCTGGGCCAACGACCTGCGCGAACGACTGCATCACTTTCAGCACGAGCGCTATCACGTCGTCTGCTGGGTGATCATGCCCAATCCTGTCATCTGGTGATCCGCCCGTTCGACGGTCACGACTTGGAAGACCTGATCGGCGGGATCAAGTCCGTCACGGCCCGGCACATCACCGCCGAACTCAAGCGCCCCGGCAACTTGTGGGAACAAGAATCCTACGACCGCATCATCCGCGACACCGAACGCCTGCATCGCGGCATCCAATACATCGGTCGGAATCCCGCTCAAGCCGGACTGCCTCAGTCCGCGTGGTTCCGCTGGATCGACCCATCGTGGCAACAAGCCGGCTGGGATTTCGAGTCGTAGGATGGCCGCCCCCGGCCGTCTTGTGTTTGATTACGAAAAGATGCGAACCAAGAGACGGCCGAGGGCGGCCATCCTACGCGAGCCGGGCCACCCTGAAGCCTGCGTTGCCTTCCCCTTTCTCGTTTTCGCCCCACTCGACACGGCTCCACAACCTCGACACTCAATCGACGTAGGCGAACTCATTCGTGTTGAGGAGCATGCGGCAGAGGACGGGGAGGCCGCGGGATTCGACGAGGGTTTGGGCGGCGGTCGCTTCGGGGGGAGTTGGTTGGCGGCCGAAGGCGATTTGGAAGGCGCGGGTCACTTGTGAGGCGGGCGAGAGGACGGCAGCGGTGCCGCGCGCGAGTCGTGCTTCGTCGAGGATGCGTTGCGCGAAGTAGTCGCTCTGGCGCAGCATGAAGTCGTTGTTGAGCAAGGCCAGCGATTGCAGCGCGGTCGTCGTGACGTTGCGGGACGGGACGAGGTTTGCGGGGCTGGGGCAATCGAGCGTGGTCAGGAACGGGTGCGTGGTGGTTCTCACCGCGAACCGATAGACGCTGCGACGCCACAGGTCGGGCGAGTCGGCGGTGATGTAGCGATAGATCGGCGCGTACTCTTCCTGATACTCGAAGTCGCGGTAGCCGGGGCCGAACATCTGGCGGTTCAGTTTGTTGCTCACCGTGAGTACCGCGTCGCGCAGCGACTCGGCATCCAACCGGCGCGGAGTCATGCGCCACAGCAAGCGGTTGCCCGCGTCGAGTTCTCGACCCCGATTCATGTTGGCAGCGGCATTCGCGACTGAGGCCGATCCCGACTGCTGGCGATACGTGGCGCTGGTGCAGATCAGCCGGTGAATGGCCTTGAGCGACCAGTCTCGCGCGAGCAGTTCCTCCGCCAGCCAATCGAGCAACTCGGGATGCGACGGCCGACCGCCACCGAGACCAAAGTCGCTCGGTGTCTCGACGAGGCCCACGCCAAAGTGATGATGCCACAGCCGGTTGACGATGACGCGCCGCGTGAGCGGGTTCGCGGGAGAGGTCACCCAATTCGCGAACGCCTTCCGCCGGTCAGCGTCGGTCGCTTGAGACGTGCCGAGTTCCGCAGGCAACGCGGCGATGGACGACAACGCGGACGGCGCGACTTCCTCGGCCGGTTGTTCCGAGTTGCCTCGCGCCAAAACTTTGACAACTGGCGGCGTCTCGGTCAGCACGCCGTAAAGACGCGCGGGAGTGGGAAGCGATGCGAGCTGTTGCTCGATCTCGGCGCGACGGACTTTCAGTCGAGCCAACTCGGCCCGGTCCTCGTCCGACATCGGAGCTGCCTGCGCTGGCAGGAGCCACGCATCGGCGAAGCAAATCTGATCGTGCCCGATCCCATTGCCGCCATCGGTCGCCATGAGCGTCAGGAACTGAGCCGTCACTGGGATCATGACTTCGACCACGATGCCGCCGTCGTCGCGACCGATGTTCTTTCGTTCGGCCTTCGACTCACCATCAACGTACACTGCGAAACTCGCTCCGTTCTTCGGCGTCTGCCCGAAGTAACCGGCCGTCGCCGTGAACTTCATCTCGGTCAGGCCACTTGCTTCGCGGAGTGCTTTCAGATCGAACGTGATCGCCGCATTGGCGTGCAGCGACAGCAGCGTGTGATCGCCCACCGCGTAGTCGATCCCGTCGAGCATCGTCGCAAACTGCGAGTTCACCGGGCCGAAGCGGATCGCGTCCCAAACTTGCCCCGAAGTCTTCGGCACATTCTTGACGCGCAGGCCGGTCGCTGAGATCGGCGTTCCCTCGTCGCTCTTGTCCGGGACGACAACGCCCTCGACGAACTTCACGCTCGACTTGGCGAAGACGTTCGGTTGAACGCCCTCCACAAATCCGCGCTTGGCCGATTGAGGCTTTCCAGTGAGCAGATCAATCCCGTCACCCAACTTGCCGCTGCCGAGTCCATCGCCGCCACCGACGATGTCCGCCAGATCGAAGTGACGACCGCCAAGCCGGGCCTGTTCATGTCGCACACGTTGCAGTTCGGCGTTGAGGCTTTGCTTGCGAGCCGCCAGTTCACGGACCTCACTCGGGCTGACATCCCGCTCACCCCGCTTCACCCCGGCGAAGACCGCCCACAGGCCGTAGTAGTCGCGCGTCGGGATCGGATCGAGTTTGTGATCGTGACACCGGGCACAGTTCACCGTCACACTGCACGCCGCCGTCATCACCTGCGTGACGAGATCATCGAGATCGTCGGCCCGCGCCGCGCGCTTCAAGACCTCGCTCTTGGTCTCCGCCTGTCCGACGAAATCCCACGGCCCCGCCGCCAGAAACCCCGTCGCGATGACCGCCTCGGGATCATCGGGCCGCAACACATCACCGGCGATCTGGTCTCGCAAGAACTGGTCATACGGGAGGTCCGCATTGATCGCGCGAATCACCCAGTCGCGGTAACGCCACGCATTGTCCCGCCGCTGGTCTCGCTCGAACCCGTGCGTGTCAGCGTAATGAGCCACGTCGAGCCAGTGCCGCGCCCAACGCTCGCCGTAATGAGGCGATTCGAGCAACCGATCGACGAGCGTTTCATACGCCCTCGGGTCACGATCCCCTTCAAACGCCGCGACCTCTTCCGGCGTCGGCGGCAAGCCCAGCAGATCAAACGACAGCCGCCGAATCAGCGTGCGGCGATCAGCCTCGGGCGAGGGGGTGAGCACGTCTCTGCTCTTACTCCCCTCGCCCCGGCCGGGCACCGCCGCTTGGGGTGGTCGGGAGAGGGGCCGGGGGTGAGGGGTTCTTCGATCTTCCGATTGCCCTACCTCCACCAACTTCGCCGCAATAAACCGATCAATCTCATTCCGCGACCACGCGCCCTCATGTCCCGTCACTCGGACATCACTCGCGGGAACAACCGGTCGCTGCACAGGCCGCACCGCCCACCAATCGCCTCCCGCCACCGCCCGCTCGCGCAACTGCAACGACTCCGGCCACTCGGCCCCCGCCGCAATCCACGCGCGCAGCACCTGCACTTCCTGGACGGTGAGCGGTGGTCCCTCGGCAGGCATTGCAGGCTTGAGGCCACTCACCAGCTTGATGAGCGAACTCTCCTCCGGCTTGCCCACAACCATGCTCGCGCCACTGTCGCCCCCCTTGATGAAGCCGCCTTTGGAGGAGAGCGAAAGCCCTCCCTTCGCCTTCTCCCCCGAATGACATCGCACACACCGCGTCTCGAAAATCGGCGCGACATCCTTGGTGAAGTCGATCGCGCTGACAACGTTCTCTGAGTGGCAGGACAAGGCAACCGCGACGATCACGATGAACAACAAAGGCGGGCGGGAGTGCATCGGCAGGCTCACGAATGAAAGTGGAAGGGCTTCGATTGATTGGCAACGTTCTGGGGTCGGGTGTTCAAATTTCAAAATTGGCCGATCTCACGGCATCCCATTCTCAGACATTACTCACGGCCAATTTTGAAATTTGAACGCCAGACCCCAATTCGACAACCGTCCTTTTTGAACGCGGCTTCGCCACCTCGTTTAACAGCCTGTTGAAAAGGGGAGGGCGAGGCTCCTGCCGAGCCGTCCGTGTGTGGAAAGCCGCTGGTTACTTGCGGCTCGGCAGGAGCCTTGCCCTCCCGCAATCGTTTTTCAACAG
>JAYTQJ010000519.1:0-1564 GCA_043746775.1 Schlesneria sp. | reverse complement strand
GGACAACATTTTCGGCCGCGACGTCCGGTATCGAGGCACGCAAGGAACCGCGATCGTCGGCGTGTTCGACAAGACGGCGGCGATGACCGGGGCTTCGGAAAAAACGCTGCGTCGAATCAATCAGCCATTTCGCAAGATCTACATTCACCCGGTCCATCACGCCGGCTACTACCCCGGTGCCGAGGGGATGTCGTTGAAGCTGTTGTTCGATCCGCAGTCGGGACGCATTCTCGGTGCGCAAGCCGTCGGCGGAGCCGGTGTGGATAAGCGAATCGACGTGCTGGCCGTCGCCATCCAGGCGGGCATGACGGTCTTCGATTTGGAAGAGATGGAGCTGGCTTACGCACCGCAATACGGATCGGCGAAAGACCCGATCAACATGGCGGGCTTCGTCGCTGGCGGACTGCTGCGCGGCGATCATCCGCAGGTCGATGTCGAGTCGGTCTTGGCAACTCCCATTGCCGATCGACCATTTCTGTTAGACGTTCGCACGCCGCAGGAATTTGCTTCCGGCCACATCCCCGGAGCCGTGAACACTCCCGTGGATGACTTGCGGTCGCACCTGAGCGAACTGCCTCGCGATCGAATGATTGCCGCCTATTGCCAGGTGGGACAGCGCGGCTACTTGGCGACCCGCATTCTGCTGCAAGCCGGTTTCTCCGCGGCGAACGTGGGAGGCGGCTACAAGACGTACAAACTCTTCGAGTCTCCACCATCCGTTTTGAAGACACATTCGTGAGCCGCATGGCGCTAGCTGTGGGGCGATGAAAACAACCCGCGGCTAGCGCCTTGCGGCTCATGAGACGTCGAGTAAGTAACATGCCTCGAAACGAACGACTTCAGGTTCTCCCCAAACACCTCTTCGCCGCCATTCGGCGTGAGAAGCCGCAGATCGCGGTTTCGCGGATTTTGGTGGAGTCGGCGGCGATGGACGCGGCGGGCGTCTATGCGCGATTGGAGACTCGTCCCGAAGGACTCACTGTTGAAGAAGCGGCCGCGCGCCTGACCAAGTACGGCCCCAACGTGTTGGCCAAGGACCAGCGGTCGGGAATTGGCAAGCTGCTCTGGCGCGCAGCGATCAATCCTCTGGTGATTCTGCTCGTGGTGTTGGCGACCATTTCGTTTGCCACCGGCGATGCTCGGGCCGGGATCGTCATTTCGCTGATGATCGCTCTGGGCGTGGGTCTGAATCTCACTCAAGAAGCCAAGGCCGACAGCGCGGCGGCCAAGCTGAAGGCCATGATTTCGGTCACTGCGACCGTTGTCCGCGATGGCACTCCGCGAGAAGTCGCCATCGCGCAACTCGTGCCGGGCGACGTCGTGACGCTCGCGGCGGGGGACATGATCCCCGGCGATGTGCGCATCATCGAGGCCAAGGATTTGTTCGTGGCCCAAGGTTCGCTGACCGGCGAGAGTTATCCCGTCGAGAAGTTCACGCAGGAGAAGAACGCGGCGACGGCTGCCTCTCTCGAATTGACCAGCATCGCCTTCCTGGGGACCAGCGTTGAGAGCGGCTCGGCGACGGCGGTCGTCGTCACCACCGGGGCCGAAACGTACTTGGGCG
>JAYTQJ010000518.1:0-38356 GCA_043746775.1 Schlesneria sp. | reverse complement strand
TTATGAACCTCTGAGGTCGATGGTCCGCGAAAATTGAACTTTGAACCACCTGACCCCTGATCGCGCGGTCACTCAAACTGTTTCAGTTCTTCCTCATCGACCTCATCGTCGTCTTCGGGTTGTTCATCGTGAGCTTGATAGGTCGCGGTGGCTGGGGATTGTCCGCCGTGACGGATGACGCCGCGACCGGGGTTGGCGGCCAAGTGTTCGAGTAGTTTGAAGACCCATTCGGTGCGAGTGGGTTCGCTGAGTGAGGCGGCAATCTGCGTTGCCGTTTGTGGGGACGGAGTCGCCCGCAACTGAGCGACAACGCGCGATTGCAGTTCGAGGACCGACGCGGCCGCTTTCTTGCCCGCTTCGACTCCCGGTTGGTGATAGGCGTTGATATCGACCAGTTCGGCATAGAGACCGACCGCTCGTTCGTAGAGGGCGATCAGCGCACCGACCGTTTCGCCGGTCACCTCGTTCACGGTGATCGTGATCGAATCGCGACCGCTGTCGGACAAAGCTTCGCGCGTCCCGAGCAGGAAGCCCTGCAAGTAGTCTCCGGACGTGATCCCGCGATCAACCTCGAACACCGGCCTGACGTATTGCGTGTCGGGGTCGAGGTCTTCTTCGCGGTCCTTCAAAACCTGGATGAACGTCGCGAAGAAGTTGGGCACGCCGTCGCGAAGCTGCTGCACGTAAGCGTGCTGATCGGTCGAACCCTTGTTCCCGTAGACGGCGATTCCCTGATGGACCGTCTTTCCCTGGCGGTCGTGTTCTTTCCCGAGTGACTCCATGACGAGCTGCTGCAAGTACCGGCTGAACAGGCAGAGCCGATCCTTGTACGGCAGGATGACCATGTCCTTCGCCCCCTTGCCGTTGCCAACGTGATGCCACATCAGCGCGAGCAGCGCGGCGGGGTTCTTCAGCGGATCGGCCTCGCGCGTGAGTCGGTCCATCGCGGCGGCTCCTTCGATGAGGCCGTCCGTGTCGAGACCCTGCAGCGCAGCGGGGAGCAACCCCACCGCCGACAGCACCGAAGTTCGTCCTCCCACCCAATCCCACATTGGAAAGATGCGCAGCCACTTCTCATTCAAGGCCGTCTTGTGGAGCTTGCTGCCATCCTGAGTGATCGCGACCGCGTGCTGAGCGAACTTCAAATTGGCGAGCTGATACGCGCGCTGCACTTCGAGCATCCCGTTGCGCGTCTCCGGCGTGCCACCCGACTTCGACACGACCACGACCAGCGTGCTGCCCAGTTGCCCGGTCAGCTCGCCTAACACGGTGTCGATCCCGTCGGGATCGGTGTTGTCGATGAAGAACGTCAGCATCGAGTCATAGGGCGACCCGAGTGCCTGCGCGACGAACTGCGGTCCCAGCGCCGAACCACCGATTCCGATGACCAGTACAAACTGGAACTTGCTCGCGTCTCCTTCGACCTTCCCGTCGTGAACGTCATGTGCGAACTGCGTGATCGCCGCGCGAGTCTCATCAATCTCAGCCGTGATCTCATCGGAAGGAGCGAGCGCCGAGTCCCTCAGCCAGTAGTGTCCGACCATCCGGTTCTCGTCGGCGTTGGCGATGGCCCCGTCTTCCAGAGTCTGCATCGCGGCGAGAGCCTGCGTCATCCGAGGCAACAGCGGCGTGAGATCACTCTCCTCAAACCGCACGCGGCTGACATCGAGCGAGAACCCCAACGCACGATCGGTGACGAGGTACTGACAATAGCGTTGCCAAGCGGTGGGCATCTCAAGCATCCTTCAGACGGTTCTAGGAATGTGGCGTGTGGCAGGGACGCTTCGCTTGCTCCATCGAAGCCTGACGCGCAAGCGAAGACTCGGTTGCCGTACATCTTCGCTTGCGCGTCAGGCTTCGATCTGCGAAAAAGCCACATGAAGCGGCGGGTACGATATCGCCGGGTCTCGCCACTCGCGAGCCTCGTCTCGAACCGATCGACATCTCACGATCGGCCCCACCACCCACGAGTTCACTGATGATACGAAGCCTCTGCGAAACCTGCCGACATGTGCGGATCGTGACGACCCCCAAAGGGTCGCGGTTCATACTGTGTACTCGCTCAACCGCCGATGCGCGGTTCGCAAAGTATCCGCCTTTGCCAGTCGTGCGCTGTGTGGGGTTCGAGCAGATCGACCCGCCGTCAGTGCAAAACGAGAAGCCTGCTTGAGCGAACACATAGCAGTTCAGTCTTCATCTTTCTGCCGCTCTGTTTCGGTCTGCTTCCTTGCTCAGAACGAAGAATTTGAGACAGAAAGAGAGCGGCAGAAAGATGAAGTCGGGGAAGTGTGGATGCGCCTGCGAGACTGTCGTGTTGTCACTCATCGCGCGTCTGGCACGACGATGTTCAACGACGGAGATGATCCGTGTTGTACGAACGCGGTGCGCGTGATTGCGAAGTGTTCGACGAGGGCCTCGCGGGCGAGAGGCTGGCCGCCGCCGGTGACTCCGCCACGGATCGTGATTCGGCGGGGAGCGACTAGCGCGGCGATGTGCGCGATGTCGCCCACGTCTCTCAAAATGCCGGGTGCCATCAGCCCGAGTCGCTGGCCGCGATACGGCTCGGCCGTGACGTAGCTGGCGAGCGAGTTGATCGTCATCGCGTGGGAGATGCGTTCGTCGAGAGCTGCGGCGCAGAGGGCGACGACACCGGCTGAACCGGTGCCGCAGACTTGGATCTCACTCGCAAGGGAACCGTCTTGCTGGCGGAGTGCATCGAGTGTGCGACGGACATCCCAGACCCATTGACCGAGCAACGGTCGGCCGATCCACAACGACCATTCGGCCGAGTTGTGATCTGGCGCGTGACCAATCTTGTCACCGGCCGGAGCGGTGCGACCCGTGGCGCGCAGTTCGGGCACGACAACGGTCCATCCGTCGCCGCGCAGTTTCTCAGCCAACTCGCCCGAGAAAGTCTGTTCGAGCGGTGTGTCGAGGTCGAGCAGCACGGCGAGCTTGGCGGGCCTCGCGCCGTGGTCGCATTGGATGCGCAAAGGGACTCCCGGCTCACTCACGCCAGACAGAGTCTGGCTCTTGCCATCGTCGGCCAGCGTGACTTTCAGCGCGAGGTCCGTCGGCTGCGGCATCCCGCCCAGAACTTTTTCCAGCGACGCGCGCCGTCCGGCGCGGGTGGCCTGCGCAGCAGTGAGGTTCGACGGCGCGACGTGCTTCGCCAACAGATCACGAGCCAGGGAGGCGGCGAATTGAGGAATGGTCACGTAGTCGCCGGGACGCGATTCGCCGGGATAGCACCGCAGCGTCTCGGGGTCTTCGGTTTTGATCTCGGGTTCGGAGATCGGGCTCCCCTCGCCTTGCCCCTTCAGGTGCAGCTTCATCCAACCGTACATCGCTTCGCGCATCGGCTGGTTGTAGTGATGCGGCGACTCGATGATCGTGTGCTTGATCTGTGTGCTGTCGAACAGCTTGGCCGTGGAAGCGACGCGCTCGAACGACTTCTTCGCTTCACCGACTGAGAACTGAAACGCATCCTGTGTTGCACTCGTGACCATCAGTCCGCGCGTGGCGGCGAGGCTGAGCACGTCACCCTCTTCAGTGAACTTCAACGCACCCGGCACGACTTCGCACATGCAGCAAGCGGCGCTGAGATACGCCTGATAGTTGCCGACCGAACAGGTCGGCACGACGCAGCGGAACCGTTCGTCGAAGGCACCGGCGTACATCGACTGGTTCCCGCCGCCGCTGGCTCCGGTGATGCCGATTCGATCTGGATCGACCTCGGGTCGCAAGCGGAGGTAGTCCACGGCGCGCATGTTCTCGTAGACCTGTATCCCCGACAGCGGCCGTCCGACGGGAAGGAGAGTCGCGCCGGTCATCTCACCGTGGTACTCACCCAATTTCTTGCCGACACCCCGTTCGCCCGCGCCGAACGCATCGACGCAGAGGACGAAGAAACCCAGCTTGGCGAGTCCAATACAACGCGACTGCACGACGGGGTCTTGCTTCGCTCCGGCCCAGTGACCGTGAACGCACAACACCGCGGGAAGCTTGCTCGGTGAGGTTGTTGATCCTGGCTTCAACTCTGGCACGTAGGCGTTCGTCGTCATCCACACTCCGGGTAGAGTCTGGAAAACAATCTTCTCGACGCGATAGCCGTCCCGTTTGATCTCACCCAATGAACGTGGTTCCAGCGGACACGGCACTTCGGGGAATCCGCCCCACGCTGCCAACAAATTGGCTCGCAGCTTGGAGCGGGTCTGTTCCCAATCGGCCTTCGTCGCGGGAGCCGCATCGTGCTGGCGAAGTTCTCGACCCTGCTGCTGCACGAACCTCTGAAACAGCAGGGCGGTGGAGTCATCCGGCTGCGCGAAACTTTGCGTCGCGAGCGAGATCAGAAACCCCAGAGCCAGAGTGCTGGAACGACCAAGCATGTGATGTCCTTCAAGGGTGAAGCCAGTTGTGACGATCAGTGTCCCCGGAACGCTATCAGGCTGGCCGGTGGTTGAACGTAGAGTAAGCGGAGTGCCAAGAAAAATCTTACCCGTAAGATGGACGCCCCGTCCGTCCGAAGTAGACCTGATGAACCGGACGAACAGGCCTACGTTGCTTCCTCGATGCGTCGGCGTGGGATGGCGATATGTTGCGTGTGGAGCATGGCTTGGTCGAGTCTGTCAGCCAACGCTATCATCCGCCCGCGCTCACTGCCCCGTTTTCGCTTTCCGCCTCTTTCTGATTGAGACTCTCCGATGACCGCATTCCGTACCGAACATGACTCCATGGGCGACGTTCAAGTTCCCGCCCAAGCCTATTACGGCGCGCAGACGCAGCGGGCCGTGGAAAACTTTCCCGTCTCCGGCTGGCCGCTGCGCACCGAGATGATTCGCGCGATGGGACTCGTCAAATGGGCGGCCGGTGTGGCGAATCGCGATCTCGGCAAGCTGACCGGGACGGGCAAGAATCCGCTCAACGAGACGCAGGTCACGGCGATGTTGAACGCCGCGCGCGAAGTCGCCGCTGGCCAGTTCGATGCCCAGTTTCCCGTCGATGTCTTTCAGACCGGTTCGGGTACGTCGAGCAACATGAACGTCAACGAAGTGATCTCGAACCGCGCCATCGAACTTGTCGGCGGCGACCGGTTCGACCAGAAGAAGCCGATCCATCCGAACGACCACGTCAACATGGGACAGAGTACGAACGACACGTTCCCGACCGCGATTCACGTCGCCGTTGCGATGAGCATCCACGCGAAGTTGATCCCCGCGCTGACTCGGTTTGCCGATGTCCTGCGCGACAAGGCGCAGCGCTGGGACAAGATCATCAAGATCGGTCGGACGCATCTGGCCGACGCCACGCCGCTGCGACTTGGCCAAGAATTCGGCGGCTTCGCGCGGCAGTTGGAGTTGTCAGTCGGTCGCGCGCAGCAAGCGTTGCAAGCGGTCCTCGAACTGCCGGTCGGAGGGACCGCCGTCGGCTCGGGGATCAACACGCATCCCGAGTTCGGCCGTCGCACGTGTGAGGCACTCGCGCAAGAATCGGGAATCGAGTTCGTCGAAGCGGTCAACCACTTTGAAGGGAACGCCCAGCGCGACGGTCTGGTCGAATCGCACGGCCAACTGCGGGTCATCGCGACGACACTCTTCAACGTGGCGAACAACATTCGCTGGCTCGGCTCGGGACCGCGCTGCGGCTTCTATGAGATCATGCTTCCCGACCGTCAGCCTGGCAGTTCGATCATGCCCGGCAAGGTGAATCCGGTCATGTGCGAGAGCCTGATGCAGGTCGCGGCCCGCGTGATCGGCAACGATCAAACGGTCGCCTTCAGCGGTGCGACCGGTGGACAATTCCAGTTGAACATCATGATGCCCGTGATGGGCCACGCGACGCTCGAGTCGGTCGCGCTGCTGGCTCAAGGGACGACCGCCTTCATCGACCTGTGTGCTCTCGACATGGAAGCGAACATCGAAGCGTGCGAGGCGAGCGTGGAAAAAAGTCTCGCGATGGTGACGAGCCTCAACCCGTACGTCGGCTACGAAAAAGCGGCGGCGCTCGCGAAAGAAGCGTTCAAGTCGGGCAAGACCATCCGCCAGTTGTGCCTCGACAACAACATCCTTCCCGCCGACCAACTCGCCACAGCACTCGACCCGTGGAGCATGACCGAGCCGCAGGCGTGATCGGCTGTGGCAATTCCCAATCGTAGGCCGGACCCCTTGGTCCGGCCGATTTCATTTCACTTCCGCGAGTCTGTTGAGACGACTTTGGCGAGCCGCCTGACCCGGATGATTCACCACGGAAAACCCAGCACGGGCTTTGCCCGTAACCCAAGCCCAATGGAGTTGCCTCACGTCAGCGAAGAACTCCGCCTGC
This sequence comes from Schlesneria sp., assembly GCA_043746775.1. Classification (GTDB taxonomy): domain Bacteria; phylum Planctomycetota; class Planctomycetia; order Planctomycetales; family Planctomycetaceae; genus Schlesneria. The sequence continues at coordinate 32,035 of JAYTQJ010000518.1, read as the reverse complement.
GTGTACTCCGAAGGAGTTGCGTCTCATAGCCCAGGGTTGCGAGCGGAGCGAGCTACCCTGGGTAACGGGGCCGAATCGTCCTCTACCCCAACGGGGTTGTGTCAGGCCGTCCGGATGACACAACCCCGTTGGGGTAGAGGCAACGCCTCTGGGATCTCCCCAGGGTAGCCGCGATGCGCGGCAACCCTGGGCTATGGGACGCAACTCCTTCGGAGTAATGGCCGCATCCGTTCCCTGCGATTGAGCGAGCGCCACAACGTCCTCGGGTGTCGGGCGATGCCCACGACGTGTTTTCCGTGTTGCCTCATGAGTAATGCGACCTAACGTCGCTGTGCCCGAAACGGCTCGACGTGCAGTTCACCTTCCGGCGTGATGTGGCAGCGCACCGCTCCGTGTTGAGCCGTTGAGAGGACGCGCGTCTCGGGGCCGTAGCGTGAAGCCAATCGTTCTGCGACGGCGCGATCCGACGAACTGGCGATCACCCATTCCGGTGTGGCCCAGCGTGCGAGGTCCGGCGGGTTGGCTTTGATGCTGCCGTGGTGCGGGGCCAGTAACACGTCGGTGTCGATGCGCGGCGAACGCAGCAGTCGTTCGAGACCCTGACGTTCGAGGTCTCCCGTCAGCACGATGCGGCGGCCGGAGTACTCGATGCACAGCACGACGCTGTTCGGATTGTCCTCCCTAGCGTGAAAGTCGGGCGCGGGATGCAGCACGCGCATCGAGACGCTGGGATCGAGTGACAACGATTGCCCGGCCGCGATCAGGCGAATGCTCATTCCCGCCGTCGTCGCCTTGTCCAACGCGGCGGCGACCGGTGGTTGAGACCAGTCCAGAAACGTCCGATGGACGAACAGTGTTCCCGTCGGCAGAACCTCGATCAGTTCGGGAATCGCGTTGCAGTGATCGGCATCGGCGTGCGAGATGACGAGCGCATCGAGCCGCGTTCCGCCCGCCGACCACAGCACTCCTTCGACCATTCGCGCCACTCGGCTACCGCCCAACATGCCGCCCGCGTCGTACAGCAGCGTCCGTCCGTTGGGGCATTCGACCAGCACACTCAAGCCGTGACCGACCGACACCACCGTGCAGGTCAATCCGCCGCGCGCAGGCATCCACCAGGCGAGTGCCAACCCGAACACGATCCAACCGAGACTCCCGCGCGGCGACCAATTAAGACGACCGCGCCAGCGATCGACCACCGCGCACGAGAGCGTCAGCACGTAGAAGCCCATCAACCACCAGACGGGCGGCGATGAGACATAGACGTGACCGAGATCGACTCGCGCGGCCGCTTCGACCGCCGACAGGAACCAGCCGAGCGTCAGATCGAACGGCGTTCCGAGCCATCCGAACAGCGGCGGTGAGACCAAGCCGAGCAACAGGAACGAGTAGCCAAACCAGAACATCACGACGATCAACGGGCTGAGCAGCACGTTCAGCACGAAGCCGATCGGTGAGACCAGATGAAACTCGGACGCGATCAGCGGTGATGTGACGATCCAGATGGCGGCTCCCATCCCATAGCTCTCGCCAATCTTGCGGACCAGCCACGCGAGACCGCTGCGCCACCAAGGCGAACCGCTCAGAGGCTCATCGGCGATGGTCAACGCACCGCGCAGCGGTCGTAGAAAACTGAGCGTGATCAGGATCGCGATGACCGCCAGAAACGAAAGCTGCGCGCCCGAGTTGAACAGGTCGCTCGGGTTCCACGCCAACACGAACAGGGCGGCCAGCGCGAGTGAGTTCCATGCCGAACCGCCTCGCCCCGCAAGCTGCCCGAACGCGAGGACGACCGCCACGATGGTCGCGCGCACCACGGGCGGATTCGCGTCGGTAAGGATCGCGTACGCGGGCAGCAGACCCAGCACGGCGATCAAGGAAAACGTGGACGAGCACCGCAGTCCGCGACAGATCAGCCAGAGCCAACCCCACAACAGACCGACGTTCATCCCCGAAATCGCGAGAACATGCAGCGTCCCGCTCTCGGCAAACGCACGTCGCAAATCCTGATCGAGATCGACGCGGCTTCCCAGCAACAGCGACTGCGCGACGGCGGCGGTGCGGGGACTGAGCTGCCGCGCGATCAGATTCTCCGCCCGGCGACGACACTTAGACCTGAATACGGCGAACTGATCGAGCAGTGTCCGTTCGCGACCGACGACACGCACTGCCTCGACGGACTCCACCGCCACGATGCAGCGCAGACCCTGTGTTCGCAGCCAACGTCCCGCATCGAACTCACCCGGATTGGTCGGAGACGACGGGAGAACCAGTTCGCCGATGACTTCGATGATGTCACCGATCGCGAGTGTGTCGCAGCGACCGTCGATCGCCAGCCGCGCGAGTCCCGAGACGGTCTGGTCTGCGAGGCTCCCGTTCATCAAGGCACGGCACTCGACAACGCTGACTGTCCGCTCGGTCGCCCGCCACGGAGTCTGTTCCGTGCCGGGGGCTTTGAGGATCAGTGGCGACTGCACCAGCTTGGCTCTCAACCGCACATGCCGTCCCGGTTGAGAGGCCCACGCGGAGACATCGCGTTCGTCCAGACAGCTCCAGCGCTGGTGATGCCAAGCCGCACCGAGACTCGCGCAACCCAGCAACAACAACACGACCGAGGTCACTTGCGCACGCCATGCAAAGCCGCTTACGGCTCCCGCCGCAATGCTCGCGCTGAGGAACAGCCACGTTGTCGCATCGAGTTCCAGCAGCCGATCGAACACGATGCCAAGCATCACCGCGAACGCGACGGGAACGGCGGGACTCCGGTGAAACCGCCCTCCCGCCGCAGGTCCCGCAACCGGCTCGAAGACGTGTAGCACGATGGCCCTCGCGGCTGAGTTGGCTCGTTAAAGATCGATGCGGTAATCACGCTTGCATTGTCGTCTTTCGCTCCGCGAAAGGACGCTCTTTCGCGGAGCGAAAGGCGACAATGATTTCTGCGCGGATCTTAGTGTCGCGTCAGGTCTTAATTTTGGGGTAGCCGAACTCGTAAGAGTTCTGCGTTTTCTGAAGTCTCACGACTTCAGCTACCCCCAAATTAAGAACGGACAGGACCCCCGCCACACTTTCATCTGAATCGGCACAGTCACAACACCTTGATGACGACCGCCGTGACATCGTCATTTTGCGGGGCACCCTTCGCGAACCGTCGCACGTCCTGACAAAGGCGTTCCAGAATTTCCTCTGCCGGTCGGTCGCGGTGTTGTCGCACGCATTGCATCGTCCGGTCCCAGCCGTACAGCTCGGTCTTCCCCGCTTCGTTCGGAGGCGAGATTTGTTCCATGATGCCGTCGGTGGCCAAGACGATCATGTCGCCCGAGTGCAGTTGAATCTCGGAGGCGGTGGGGTACGGACTCTCTTCAAAGATGCCGAGGACCGTGCCGGTGCTATCCAGTCGCGTGACCTCATCTGATCGAAAGAGAATGTTGGCCTGATGCCCCGCCGAGGTGTAAACCATCGACCGACGTTCCGGGTCGAGTCGCACGGCGAACAGCGTGACGAACATCCCTTCGGGGAGATCACTCTCCAACACTTGGTTGAGTCGTCTCAGTGCTTCACCGATATCGGTCTCGTAGTGCAGGATCGTGCGCAGCGACGCGCGGGTCTCCACCATTTCGAGAGCCGGGCCGAGGCCGTGTCCACTGACATCGCCGACCACAATGACCAAACCCCCGTCGCGAGTCGGGATGTAATCGTAGTAGTCACCGCTGGTGAGACTGGCCGGGTGAGTGATCCCGCAAATCTCGAAGCCCTTCAGCCGGGGATCGGATTTGGGATAGAGGGCCTGCTGGACGGCGCGGGCGGCCAGAAGTTCTTGCTCGGTGCGGAGTCGCTCGATGCGGTCGGACACATCTCGAAAGGCAATGACCGCGCCGACCGTGCGATCTCCGTCCCGTTTCGGACTCAGCACGTATTCGACAGGCATGTGTGTTCCGTCTTTGCGACGGAACACGGCGTTGGTCACTTGGCGCGCCGCGCCGCCATTCAAGACCGCCTCGACCGGGCACGACTGAGTCGACTTGCGTCGCTCCACAACAAACTGCTTGCGACATTTCCCCGTCAACTCGTCAGCGGCATAGCCCAGCAATCGGCCGCCCGCCGGGTTGAGGAACGTGATCCGGCCCTCAAGGTCGAGGCCGCAAACACCATCGCCGACTGAATCCAAGATGACTTCGTAGTGCCGATGCAACGACTCCATTTCGCGCTGCGTCTGCCGGCTCACGGTGATGTCGGTTGAGATCCCCGCGACGGCAAATACTTTCCCGGTGTTGTCGAGCAGCGGGAACTTCACTGAGAGGTAGGTGTGCGGACCATCGCGATGCGGCGCGACTTCTTCGCATTTGAGAGACTCGGCAGTTGTCGCCACAAAAGCATCGTTCTGGCGAAACTCATCCGCGAGCACCGTCGGAAAAATGTCGTAATCGGTGCGGCCGACCATCGCCTCGCACGTGACATCGAACAGCTCTTCAAACTGCCGGTTGACGAACTGATAGCAGTAGGAGAGATCTTTGACGTAGATCACTGCCGACGTGTGCTCGACGATCTCGCGAGCCAACTCATCCCACATGTGATTCGGTAAATGAGAATGGTTTGTGTGGCGCATGATCCCAGTGGCCCTGAGACGCATCCGTGCATCGAGTGAATTGAATGCGGGTGACAGCGGCGAGTATATCGGCGAAACGCGACGCTACAACCCGCAGTCGCGGGCGTTTCGCTGCATCGCAATCGTCGGTGTCCGCGAATTGCGTCACGTACCACCGATACGCAGGTGCCTCGAATGTTCCGTGTACGAGGGCACGCAGAAGGCCTTGGGGGAGAGATTTGCTTTTACGGGAGGCATCGATACGTTCGATAACGTGTGGACGGAATGCCCGGGATATCGCGCTGACCTAATCGGCCTGTTGAAACCGTAGGGTAAGCGTCGCGCTTGCTCCTTTTCCAACTGCAATTACGGGCAAGCGAGACGCTTACCCTACGGTTTCAACAGGCTGTTAGCCGTGTCAGGCAGCGCGGCGGTAGGGCTGTTCGTCCTCGTGGTCCGCCCCCGTTTCGGGCGGCGTGTCGTGACCGTAGCCATACCCGTATCCGTAGCCATACCCGTATCCGTAGTCCGAGTTCGACGAGACCTCGACGTGGTTGGCGACGAGTCCGATCACTTTGACACCGGACGCGCGGAACGAGTCGATCGCGCGGGTGACCATCTTGCGGCGGTTCTTGTCGGGTCGCACGATCACGATCGCACCATCCACGATCCGTCCGATGATCGAGGGATCGGTGACCGCCAGAACCGGCGGAGCGTCGATCAAAATCTGGTCATAAATCTGCTCGGCCCACGCGATGATGTCACTGAAGCGTTCGCTGGACAGCAGCTCCGAGGGATTGGCCGGGCGCGGTCCGGACGGCATGAAATCGAGGCCCTCCACGCCAAGATGAAAGACGTTTTCGAGGCACCGTTCGGCGATGTCGATGTCGAGCTTCTTGTCGTTCAGGACTTGAGCCAAGCCGCGCGGCCCTTTGAGATCCAGCAATTGCGTCATACCGGGACGACGCAAATCAGCGTCGATCAGCAGTGTCTTTTTGCCCGCTTGAGCGAACGCGACGGCGAGATTGGCGAGCGTTGTCGTCTTGCCATCACCCGGCTCGGTACTCGTCACGACCAGCCGCTGCGTGGCCTCATTCGAGAACGTGATGAAGTTACGCAGACTGCGGAATGATTCCGACTCAACACTGTTCGGCTGCATGTGTGTGACGACCAGCTCCATGCCCGTTCCCTCCAACGGCTCCATTTTGCGGATCATCGCGAGCATCGGCAGACCGAGCTGCCATTGGAGTTCGTCCGGCGAACGGAAGCGGTCGTCGAGGGCATCCAAGACGTAGATCAAGCCAAGTCCCAACGCCATTCCCAAGAAAAGACTGAGCAGGACCGTCGTCGAAATTTTGGGCGAGATTTTTGAAAGATTCACACGTGGCTCGCTGACCACTTTGATCTTCAATCCCGAGTTGGAACCCATGTCGATCTTCTTCATTTGGTCGAGAACGAGGTCGTAGAAATTCCTCATCCGACGCAGATCGAGGTCCACGATTTCCATCTTGGCCATGTCGTTGTTCATGTTCATCGCCGCGGAACGTTCGCGATCAAACTCGGCGCGAATGGCGGCTTCGTGTGCGGCTGACTGCGACAGGCGTTGTTGGGCCATCTGCCAAATTCGCGGTCCCAGCTCCCGGTCACGCAGGTCTTTCATCGAAGCGGCTGTGACCTGCGACCGTTCGGACACCCACAGCTCCGTGGCTCGAATGCGGCTCTCCAACTGCTGAATCTGCGGGTGGTTTTGCCCGTAGGTCACCTGACGCTTTTTTAGCTCAGCCCGATCCGTCAGCAACTGCTCTTCCAACCGGGCGCGCGAGTAAGTATCCGTCGAGCCGATCCCCATCGAGTTCAGCAGCAACTCGCGCGAGACATCCCCCGCCGCCTGTTGCACGAACTGGGCGATGTCGCTGCCGCTGCGCAAGGCTTCGCCGAGTGCGTTCAGAAACGCGCGGGCTTCCAGTGTTTTCTTCTGGGCCTCAACCAAGGCGTCGTTCAGCTTGATTGTCCGCTCGATCACGACGTTCGTGTTCTTGTCGTTCCCTTGGAGCAGCACTCCCGAACTGCGTTTGAGTGCCAGCAGTTCATTTTCTTTATCCGCCAGCTTCCGTTCGAGTTCGCCCTTCTCCTTGGTGAGCAGGACCAGCGTTTCGTTGGAGCTGCTGAGATGCGTCTGCTTCATGAATTCGAGATACGAACTGACGATGGCGTTGACCACGATCACCGCCGACTGCGGACTTTTGGAGACGTAGCGGATGTTCACTACATTGGTCATGCGCGTGACGGAAACCGTGCAACTGTTGCGAAGAATCGACGTGTATTTCGCTTTCGGCTCACCCTGCAGATCAATGCGGTGTTTGGACGGCAGCTTTTTGATGGCTCCTTCCAGCACGGCATCGCTCGTCAGTATTTTCTGGTGCGTCGGCATCAAGTCCTGAATGGCGCGCTGCTCCGAATTGTTCTTGCCCTCCAAGACGCTGCCTTCGGTTTTGAGAATCAGAATCTCGGCCGATGAGTCGTACTTGCGCGTCGCGGTGGAATACTGAAGGCCACCGAGCGCTCCGCCAACAAAGATGCAAAAGAACAACAGAACGACCCGATGTCGAACCACCTGCAGGAAGCGCGCGACCTCGACGAGCGGACTGCTTGTCCGAGCGTTGTCTGGCGTCGAAGTCGTGTTGTCCAAACTCATGGTGATCCCACGGAGGGCGGATGAAATGTCGTCGTTAATCGTCTTAAAGTCGTGTCGGCCGGAGCCTGTCCGCTGGCCTTCTCAACCCGTTGAACTCGCGTTCATGGAACGAGCCGGATCAGAACCCGGGCAACGGCAGTGAGGCCCCGATTCCGAAGCGGATGACGTTGAGAGCTTCCATCACAACGGTTGCTGGCGTTTGTTCGGCGCTGACCACATCGCCGGGAGCCAGACGCAGGTTGGCGGCCGAATTGCGCTTCGCCTGACGGAGGCTCACTTGAATCACCGCCGTTTCAGACGAGTTGGCTTTGCGACGAATCACGAAAACCTTGTCGGCCACGGGAGTAGTCATGCCTCCCGCCAGAGCAATGGCATCGGTGACACGCACATCTTCGGCGATCGGGAAGTCGTAACGATTCGGCTTCCGGACCAAGCCCATCACATGCAGGGGTTCGGGGTCGCGTTTTTCGACGTTGATGACGGTGCCATCGGGAATGGAGTAGGACTCGGTCCCCGACTTGATCGCGGAAACGAGATCCACTCGCACGGACTGGAATCCTCCTCCGGTCACGGATCCGGTCGAGTAGATCTCCGAGGAACCGTCATTCAGCCCGACGGTATTGATGCCTGACTGGCCATCCGCAGCAATGCGATCGGAGCGTGTTTCACCGGGGACAACCGGTTTGCGAATCTCGATATTCGTACCGGCATCCTTGGCCAAATTGCCCGCCGCGACAATCGCAGCCAATAAGTCGCTGCGACCGCGAGGCAATTCGTAAGTGCCGGGTTCCTGCACCGCACCGGTCACTGTCACTCGGTTCATTCGTTGCCGCTTCATCGTCACGGTGACGTTCGGGTTGCGATACAACTGCCGGTCGATACAAGCCAACACGATGGCCGCTTCTGCCGCTTCCGTTTCGAGTCCCGCCAACCTGATCTGACCGATCTCGGGCAGGGTGGCCACGCCAACGTCGTTGACGCGCACCGGAATCTTGACCACGTCTTTCTCGTCCAAGCCCGCCGCAATGGAGACCTCGATCACATCGCCGCGATCGATCACGTCGCTGTTGGCTGAGGCACGAGCCAGCCGGGTGAGATCGAGCGTCTGGGCGTTCTCGCGCTTGGCCGCCAGCAACTCGGGAGGCATGTCGCGGAACGAGTACTTGTCGCCGCCTGTGGATTGGCATCCGGACACGAATACCACCGACAACAGCCAGACAAACGTCGTCGAAGTACCGACGAACGAATGACCTAGAGTTGGCGATCCTGTTCGCGACGATTGGAAACTGTGGAAGTGATTCGCCATCGGGTACTCGTTGATCCTGGTGGCAAGAACTCTGTCGGGAGCAATCCTTTTCAGTGGCAGGCAGGCAAATCGCCACGCCCCCTCCGGCATTGTCCACCGGATCGCGGCGGGTTGTAGGAGAAGGTTTTCAAAGGGTCAATATGGATGTCAGGCGTGTGATTGGGACAGGTCTGGTCCCTTGAACAGGCAACAAATGGTCGAGTGACGTATAAACCTCACGCGGCAGAAGCTGACGCTAACCCGAAGCGTAAGCGAGGAATGGAGCACACGTCCTCGTTTTCACTTCGGGTTGGTGTGTTGCAGCGACAAATGTCTCACCTTTGGTCGAGTGACGCTTCAATCGCCCGGCCCAAATTTGAACCGCCACGGTCTCCAACCGCCTGTCGCCGCGCCAGCGACAGGCGGACATCGCCTGCCGTCCCCCCTGAAAGTGATCTGCATGATTGATGTCAGAAACGTCACCAAGGTCCATCGACGTGGTTCACTGGAAGTCCATGCGTTGCGCGGTGTGACCTGTCAGATTCCGACCGGTTCGTTCGCGTTCATCCTCGGCCCATCGGGGAGCGGCAAGAGTACGTTGCTGTACTTGCTCGGTGCGCTGGACGAGCCTTCCGCCGGGACGATCGAAGTCAACGGTCGGTGCCTCGGTGCGATGACGACGCGCGAGCGGGACCAGTTCCGTCGCGAGGAAGCGGGCTTCATCTTTCAGAGCTTCAATCTGCTCTCCAATCTTTCGGCGATCGACAACGTCCTGGTTCCGTTCCTGCCGCGCGGCGTTTCCTTAGCGCAGCGCAACGAGGCCGCGAAACTGCTCGAACGGTTGGGACTTGGCGACCGCGCTCATCACCGACCGAACCAACTCTCGGGCGGCGAACAGCAACGGGTCGCCATCGCCCGCGCGCTGCTCAAGAAACCGAAGCTCGTCTTGGCCGACGAGCCGACAGGGGAACTGGACAGCGAGAACAGCGCCGCGATCCTCGCCGCGTTGAGATCACTTTGCCGCGAACAAGGCTCGACCGTCGTCGTGGTCACGCACGAACCGGAACACATCCAACCGACCGACTGCGTCATCCGCATCCGCGACGGACGGGTGATCGAATGCACCGCAGGCGAGTGAGGACGGCGCGTTTCATGCGAACCTTTTTCAACAGGCTGTGAAACGAGCGCTGCTCGCGGCAATCAGGCCGCAATATGGCTTAACGGCCTGTTGAAAAACGGAGTACAGGCGGCTCGCCTGTGTTTTCCAACTCGAAGTACGAGCAGGCGAGCCGCCTACTCTACGTTTTCAACAGGCTGTTATCGTTCGCGCCACAGAACATCGTCGGTGATCTCCAGCCGTCGTTGGGCATCGGCGATCTCGGCGCGGAAGCGTTTCGCGTCGAGCGGGTAGCCCTGCGTCGGCTTGATGTCCGGCAGGTGCCCGCGCCAGAAGGCGTTGAACTGGTGCATGGCCAACTCGCGCAGATACTTCGCGGTCATTGAGGCGAGTGCCACCGGGCCGTGTTCTTCGGCGCGAGGCTGAAACCGCAGTTCGCCCTTGCCGACGCGATACGTGCTCCGCTCGGCTCCCTCTTCGACGGTGATGACACTCGCGCCGTCGAACGCTTCCGACAACAGCGGCTCGTACCGGTTGCGGCCTCCATGTTTGTCGGCCACGACGAGTGCTTCGATCCCATCGTCGGGATGCCAGATTCCGCGCAGCAGGTTCATGGCGACACGCGATGTCGCGGCAGCCTTGTTGTCGTACTGACGGACCAGCCGATTGAAGCGACTCGGCTCGACCACATCTGCCCGGATGGCGACGAGCCGCACACCCAGCCCGTCACACGCCAGCCGCCACGGTTCAACGAGACAGTTGTCACTCGACTCGACCGGCAGCGCGAGGCTTTCTGCGCGATACCACGGTGGCGCATCAACGTCGCCTTGATGAAGTGGCTCACTCAGTCCGGTTCGTGCGGCGGCAAGCTCGTCGTCATCGAAGAGCGACCGTTCCACCCGAGCGCTGCGTGAGGTCAAGGCTCTGTCCCCTCGCCCCGGCTTGGCGAGCGGGCCAGAGAGCGTCTCGCACAATTCTCGAAACGAACGAGCCTCGATCTCACACAACTGCAGCGCCGACCGGACCCCTCGTTCCAACGCTCCGATCCCGCGCCCCGGTTGAAAGACCTGCTTCGAGTCTGCGACGTGCAGTCGCGGATCGCACGAACTCGGCGACCGAGTCAGTACCGATTCAAAGGCCGTCCAAAAATCGAAGTTGTTTGCCTGCGACGGTACTTCCCACACCGTCGCAGCCACCACGAACGGTCCCAGGTTTGGCCCGAGTCCCGCTTCATCCATTCCGATCAACAGAGCCACAGAAACTCTTTCGTGATGTGAACGAAAAAAAATCAGGCGAGCCGCGTGCCGTAAGGCCGCGGGTTCTTGAATTCCCTGAAACCCGCAGCCTTACGGCACGCGGCTCACCTGAATCTATCGACAACGTCGTTCGGGCGATTCATAGACTCGATCGGCGTTGCTCACCGCGTCTGGAACGTTCGTGGCTTGCCGTCCGCGCCGACTTGGACCGTGTAGCTGGCTCCGTCTTTGGCGACCGAAGCTTTGATCCAGACCCCTTTGCAGTTGGCGGTCTCAACCGAGTTGGCGATGTTTTCGGCGGGAGCCTGTGCGTTGTCGGCCAGCTCGACGTTGCGGTGGAGCTGGTACATGGCCTGAAGAGATTTGACCTGCTTGAGCGTGGCGATGGTTTCGGGGGCCGCACCCTTTTTGGGGCCGTTGCAACTGACGACGACGCGCGGGTCGATCGCGAGGACCATCACCGGGTTGTTGCTGTCCTGGCGTCCGTGATGCGTCGCCATGAAGAGGTCGATCTGACCGACGGGGTTGTTCGGAGTCATCAGTTTCGCTTCGGTGTTCCAAGTCAGGTCGCCACAGGTCAGGAACCGGAACTTGCCGAACGTGAACAACATGCTGACGCTCTTCGCGTTGTCGCTCGGGTCATCGGCTTGAGGCTTGTGTTGCGAGGCAAACGGGTTGACGGGGCCTTCGTTCGGAATGACTTCGCCGCTGGCGGTGATGACCTTGATGCCCAATGGCTGCGAAGGTGTCTCCAACGTGTGTGAGACGCCCGCAGTGAGCGGCTTGCTCTGGTTTTGAGTCGCCGCGCGGTACAGCGCGATCCGTTCGCCGAACTTGTTGTCCTCGGCAAGTGACTCGGGAATGCCTCGGTCCCAGAAGTTCTTGATCTTGATCTTGTCAGCCAACGCCGCGTGATTGCCGAAGTGATCCAGATGCCAATGCGAGACCGAGGCATGATCGAGATGATCGAGCTTCGCGACGTTCTTGATCACGTCGAGGATGCGGTCGCGATCTCGACCGCCATTGTCGGGATAGCCCGAGTCGATCAGCAGCGACTCGCCCGCTGGAGTGACCAGCAGCGTCGCGGCTCCTCCTTCGACATCAATGAAATAGATGTCGAGCCGCCCGTCGCTCGCACCGGCGAAGACCGAAGATGACGCGAGTAAACAGAGACCGACCGCCAGCAATGCACGAATCATGGATGAACCTCCCGAGGTGTGACGAACAAATCCGCGAACAGAACCGCCGGGAAGATACCGAGCCGCACGAAGCGGCTCCATCGTGACCACACCAACCCGAAGCGTGAGCGAGGACGTGTCCGCCTTTCGAGAGTCGCAAAGCGACGGCAGCAAATAGCCTTGGGCGTCAGCCCAAGGATTGCCGCCGACTCATAGACGGTGAGCCGCGAAGCGGCGGCAGATTTGCGATACCCGTGTGCTGCCGCCGCTTCGCGGCTCACCTCATTTTGGCCCGTCATCCTTGGGCTGACGCCCAAGGCTATTTGCTGGCGCTGCTTCGCAGCTAAAAGAACGTCGCTGCAAAACTCACGCGCGGTTGATGAGGAACGTGGCCGCTTCGTGGAGGAACGGCCGGACGACCGCGGCGACTTCCATGGGGAAGCCCGCTTCCAACAGAGCCGCGTCCATCAGCGAGACCCAGCGATCGCGGGCGGCTGGTGTGATCGAGAACGGGGCGTGACGCATTCTCAGCGCCGGGTTGCCTCGCTCGCGGAGGTAGGTGTCCGGGCCTCCGAACCGATAGATCAGGAAGTCGCCGAGCCGCCGTTCGGCAGCAGGTAACTCGGCGACGGGGTACATCGGCGCGAGGAGGTCGTCGCCGGGGACGCGACGATAGAAGCTGTGTACCAACTGTCGCAGCCCCGCTTCACCGACAGCGTCGAACACAGTCGTTGGATTGGGCGAACCGGATTCTGGAGAGGACACGCGGCGGTCACTCCTGCGCAGGGGAAGCGGGTGAAGTCGCGTTGGTCATTGGTTCCAGCTTGTCGGTGATCGCCACGGCCGCGCGATCGGCACGCAGGCGACCTTCGCTGAGGAACCGCAACGTCTGCTCGATCGCATCGCGGTTGCGCAGGATCGAGGTGTGGGGCGCGTGTACGGTCGAGAAGTCTGCCGCGCCGACGAGCCGCGTGCTGGCCACCGTCACGGTTCCGTCATCGTCACCTGGGATGAGCGGATTCCAACCGGCGGGGTTGTCGCGAGCACCGGCGATGATCGCGAACTCGCACTTGGGAACCGGCAACGACGGAATCAACCCCTTTGAGTCGGTGACGAGTTGCCTACCACCGGGACCGGCCGCCGCGCGGACCAAAAAGTTCTGGTGAACGAGGTCCGCCAGTTCGGCTCCATGGTTGGGCGTCGCCAACATCACGACGCGGCGGAAGCGAGGATCGTGATGCTCCTGAAAGTACGCCCGCGAGACGAGGCCCCCCATACTATGAGCCACGATCGACAGCTCTTCGATTCCTTCAAGCGACTCGATCGTCTGATGCAGGTACTCGGCCGCATCAGGGATGCTGACTTGAGTGCTGGGGTAGTCGAACTGAAACGTGCGATACCCGGCCTCATTGAGCGTTGCGGCCATTGCTGTCATGCACTTCGACGAACGCAAGATGCCGTGAACGAGGACGACACCGCGTCCGGTCATCGGCATCAATTTGCGGTCGCTTTTGATTTGGTCCAGTTTCTCGCGGCACTGTTCGAGCGTTCCCGAGGCGTGCCGGTTGTCGTGTTCGTCCAACAATCGGTAATGCTTCGTGAAGACGTTCTGCTGGATATGCCAACCGTGGAAGAACAGCACGTCGCCCCAAAATTGTCCGCCGCCCAGAGTCTTCATCGAAAGCTCATCCTCCACCGTCCGCTGGATCGCACTGGCCAGCGACACCGCAGGCTTCTCCTGCGCTCTCACCGGCGCGATCAGCCCACCGACGATTGCCATCACACAGAACCATCGCATCGTGACACTCTCCAGATCGGCAGGCGAACCTCGCGGCAGTCGCAGCAAGGTGGCGATTCTCGTGAAAGAACCGACAGTCGGGAAGGTTGGTTTTGAGCAAGGCTCAAGTCGCGTCGCAATCTTGCTTGAGTCACCGCGAGAACCCTTCCTTCCCTCATCATTTTGTGCCCCATTATTTTGTCTGAGGTTTGGACAAAATGATGGGGCACAAAATGATGAAGGCGGGAGAATGAAACCCGCCCCGGACGCGAGGGCGTTGGGGACGGGGGTGTTGATTGTCAGTTGTTAGCGACGACGGACGAGCAAGAGTGCCCGTCCTACGGAGCTGGCACCCCGTTGAAAAACGTAACTTGGACGCCCTCGTCCGAGTCTTCTCTAGCGGGATACGGACGGACGAGGGCGTCCATCCTACGGCCTTCAACGGGCTGCTAGCTTAGGGCAATCGTGACGGTCTTCGTTTCGGTGTCATGCTCGAACACCGCTTCACCGTTTTCGCGGCCTTGCCCGACATCTTGAAGAGCCACATCAGGGACCGAATTTGATGATGAATTCGCCTTCGTCGTCGCCGTTGAGTTCGATTGCGAGTTCCTCGGGTGAGACGGAGGTCAGCTTGGCCGTTCCCCGCATCCGCACCGGCACGAGGGCCGCCGTTTCGAGACAGACCTCCTCGGGAAAGTAGCGAGTGGAACCGAGATTCTTCAGCATGGGCTGAGCCTCCACATTCCAAGCCTGATTGTTGACCTGAACGTTCTCTGGTCGGGTTCCCGTTTCCTGTTCCCAGACAATGGCGTTTCGTGAGATGCGCATCGTCGAAGGCCCACCGTTTTTCAGAGACACTCGCAGGTCGAACTTCGCCGTGGGAATTCGGGACATCTTTTTTTCGATGGCCGCGCGTTGTGCGCCCGATGTTTTGGAGAGGGCTTTCCAGTACCACTCTCTTGCCTTCGCATGGACCGCCGGGCGCATTCCCACTGTCACCTTGTTCGCCAACGCCAGCCACTTGTCGCCGTAAACTTCCAGCACGTTTGGGTCGGTCACTTCTTTCTGTCGAACCTGGGGCAAATGACCCCATTCGTAATCCTTGAACACAACGTTCTGGAGTTCATTCAACAACGCGAAGCCGTATTCCCAGTCTTTCAGAATCAAGCAGTGGAATTTTCCCACTTCCATCTTTGCCTCGGCATCCGCTTGGTTTTTGGCGAGTCTCTTGCGATACGGCTCGATGCGTTCGGTTTCCTTCGCGAGCAATGTCAGTCGCTTCGTGAGCGGCAGGATCAAACTTTGATAGTGACGATGTTTGGCTGTTTGTGTTGCTGTCTTCGCCAGAGTTGCGCACTCGGTCGCGTCGGAGAATCGCTCGGCCACCGCAAGCTCGTCCGCCAGATCGAGGCACTCTTTGGCAAGCTCGGCGGAACCGGCGGGGTCTCGCACTGATGCAGCCAGTTTGCGAACCGCCTTCAAATTCTCATCCGCGTCGTCGATGCGAAACTGCGAGCCAAGTTGACGAATGACCGCGAAGACGTTCGCCGGACTGGCCGATTCCAAGTGGATGTCTTTGGCCAGGCTGAGGCACACAAACGCGAACGTGGGACGGGACTCCATCCGGCTCATTTCCACCAGTCGATCCGCGAGCTTGGCCTTGTCCTCGGGAGTCATCGCGTCTGCGAAACTGTCTCTCAAAGTCTGGCGGATCGATTCCTCCGCTGCCTTCAAATCGGCGTCGGAAGGAACCGCGACCTTACTTTGCTGAGCAAGGCCTCGCTCATTGAGAACGACGTTCTGACCAAGCTGATCTTCAACGGTGGGGCCTCCTCTTGAGGCCCAGTTCAATAACACGGTGATCAGCCAGAGATCGTTCTGATAGTCCGGCTCGACCTGGGTATAGGTGACTCGCCCTTTTTTGTAAGCCAGCGTCGCCAGAGCAGGCTGATCGGGGCCGGCCGCTTTCTCGTGGCGTTGCAGGAGCATCACGTGTGGTTGTGTCACTACGAAGTTTCCCGCACTGGTCAGCTTGTTGTTCGCGGGAACGATCTTCTCCATCCCCTTGAACAGGACTTCAGTACGTCCCGGAACCGGCCGAAATCCCCCGGAATCATGGTAAATGTCCGTATCGATTCCGAACCGTGCCAGATGCTCACAGTTGCGACCGTTGTACGTCCCGAAGAGCAGGAGATGTCCTCCTTCCGCCACAAACTTTTCTAGTGGATCAAATGCCGCAGGCTCCTTGGCGTTGGAGTTTGGCCAGATGTCCATGCAGTTGGAACCACCCACGATCAGGTGATACGGCGAGTAATCCTTTTGCGCGGTATCGATCCAATCGCGGTGGTCAAACTTGAGCTTGTGCTCTCGCAGAGCCTTCTTGGCGGCCTCCGTCTCTGGCGGGCTGGCCATCGCGAGCAGAACTCGCTGCTGCGGTGAACGGTAAACGAGCGGCAGGACGAGTGGCTTCTTGTCCACGGAGGGGGCAGCGGCCGGATCGGTCTGGGCCAGCAATGACGTGAGGTTCCCCAACATGGAGAGCACAGTTGCCAACATCGTCAAAAGCACGAATCGTGACATGAGAAGTCGTCCTGCTGCGTGTTCTTGGCAGATACCGCGCGGTCATCGGGTGTGCAGAGTTCTCGAAACGCACCGTTGGCGGTTCCAACGGTGCGGTCCAAGGACTTCCACGCACCCTGCTCACGTTGATGAGTTCGGCTGTCTGAATTCCCGTAGGTGGGCTGTGCCCACCACAACGGTTACGGACTGGTGGGCTACGTCCTGGTGGGCACAGCCCACCCTACGTCCACTGCGTCTTACGTCTACAGAACTCAGGCAGTCGAATTAGCAGCTCGTTGAAGAAGGCAGGACGGGCAAGAGTGCCCGTCCTACAGAGTTCTTCAACACGCGGTTAGCTGAGGGCGATCGTGACGGTCTTCGATTCGGTGTAATGCTCGAGCGCCGCTTCGCCGTTTTCGCGGCCTTGGCCGGACATCTTGAAGCCGCCGAACGGCGTCGTGACATCGACGATGTGGTAGCAGTTCACCCAGACGGTTCCCGCCTTCACGTTCTTCGCGTACCAGTGAGCCTTGTCGATGTTCTTCGTCCAGACGGCGGCGGCCAGACCGTACTGCGTGGTGTTGGCCCGCTCGATCATGTCGTCGGCGTCTTTGAACGAGAGGACGCTCACCACGGGGCCGAAGATTTCGTCCTTGGCGATGGCCATGTCGTCGGTCACGTTGTCGAAGATGGTCGGTTCGACGAAGAAGCCCTTGTCGCCGACGCGCTTGCCGCCCGCGACCAGCTTCGCACCCTGCTTCTGACCGAGTTCGCAGTAGCCGAGAATCTTGTCCATCTGTTCCTGCGAGACCTGCGGTCCCTGTTCGGTCTTCTCATCGAGTTGGTTCCCGACGCGACGGCCCTTGGCCTTCTCCGCCAAGCGCGAGACGAACTCGTCCTTGATCTTCTCTTCGATGAACAGGCGGCTACCCGCCGTGCAGCATTGGCCGCCGTGGAAGTAGATCGCGTGGAAGGCACCGGCGACGGCTTGCTCCATGTCGCAGTCGGCGAAGATGACGTTGGGGCTTTTGCCACCGAGTTCAAACGTCGTCCGCTTGAGCGTGTCGGCCGCGCGCTTCGTGATGAGCTTGGCCGTATCGACGTGACCGGTGAAGGCAATCTTGTCGATGTCGGGATGAACGACCATCGCGTCGCCGGTCGTCTCGCCCATGCCGTTCAGCAGATTGATGACGCCCGGTGGGAAGCCCGCTTCTTGAACCAACTCGCACACGCGCAGGACCGACAGCGGAGTCTGCTCGGCCGCTTTCATGACGATCGTGTTGCCGCACGCGAGGGCTGGGCCCCACTTCCACGCCGCCATCAGCAGCGGGAAGTTCCACGGAATGATCTGCCCGACAACGCCGACCGGCTGACGCAGCGTGTACGACAGGAAGCTGCCTCGCACGGGGACGGTCTTGCCCTCGATCTTGTCGGCCCAACCGGCGTAGTAGCGGAGGCCATTCAGCATCCCGCCAACGTCGCCGCGCGAATCGGTGATCGTCTTGCCGCAGTTGAGTGCTTCCAGCCGAGCCAACTCTTCGGAGTTCGCTTCGATCAGATCGGCCAGCTTGAACATCAGCTTGCCGCGATCGCAGGCATCCATCTTGCCCCACGCACCCTTTTCGAGAGCCTTGCGGGCCGACTTGACGGCGCGATCCACGTCTTCCTTGGTCGCATGCGCCACCTTGGCGATGGTTTCACCCGTGGCGGGGTTGTACGTATCGAAGGTTGCTCCGTCCGAAGAGTTGGTCCATTCGCCATTGATGAACAACTTCGTGTTGCCCGAAAACTTGGTCGCGGTCGGTGGGGAGGCAAGAGCGGCAGACATGCGGTTTCTCCAAAGAGGATCATCAAACGGCGGGCACAACAACGACAGCCCGAGCGGGCGGCAGGATACAAACAAACGAGCCGCATCTGAAAGGATGCGGCTCGCGCGAGTCAGCAGCATTCAAGGCTGGCTTTTCATGTCCCCTCGCCCCGGCTTTGCGGGGAGAGGGTTAGGGTGAGGGGTCTTCGCTTTAACTTTGATATCGAGCTGAACGACGCCACAACTCGTCAGCAGGGCCGGATCAGTTCTCAGCCCAGTTGTTCACGTCGTCGCCAGCCCCTTCTTCGTTCTGTTTGTTGGGACCGGACGACCAAATTTTTGGCTTGATCGAACCGTTGGCGTACTCGTAGTAGAGCGGCTGGCCCCAGCTATCTTTGGGCTGCTTTTCCAAGTAGGCGCTGGTCGGCTTCCCTGCGGCATCTTGGCCCGCGTTCACCAGCAGGTTGAGGACTTCTTCGCGTGCCACTTGGGGATACTCGCCATCGTGATCGACCGCATATTGCTTGCACGCGTTCTCCATCACACCGATCGAGACGCGCGTGCTCTTGATGAGCGCCGCCTTTTGCGAACCGATCAAGTTCGGCAGCACCATCGCGGCGATCACGCCGAGAATGGCCAGTACGAGCAACACTTCGACCAGCGTAAAGCCGGTGCGGCGAGTGCTTGCGCGGTTGGAAACGAGGCGGGAGCCAACAGGCGTGTGGCGTGAGTTCATTGAGGCGGGCAGGCGGGTCATGGCGGAAGTTCTCCATTCTTCAAACGGTGGGACGGGATGTGGATCGCGCGGGACACAGGTCACTGCGCGGGTCTGGTGGGAATTTTGTAACTCAAGTTGTGGCAGTCACAGTGCGGGGCCGATTGTAGCCACCGTCGTGATGCAGATGAACCGCACCGGACGACTCACACCAACCCGCCGCGTGAGCAAGGAGTTTTTGCAGGGTTCTCCCGACATCCTTGCTCACGCGGCGGGTTGGTGTTGAAAGCATCTCTACTCTTCATCGGCCGCGATTGTTGCAGACACGCCTGAATTCGAGCTTGATCCGACAGCGTGAAAATAGTCTCCCCCTTGAAGCCTGACGCGCAAGCGAAGGATGCCGAGCGAGGAAACCTTCGCTTGCGCGTCAGGCTTCGATTTTCGGAACGACCACCTCACATCACCGACGAGCTGTTAAAGATCGGCAGCATCAGTGCAATCAGCACGAACAGAATCACACCGGCCATGATGACGAGCATCAGGGGTTCGAGCAGTCGCACTACGAGGTCAAGCTGCCGGTTCGTCTGCCGCTCCATTTTGTCGGCGATGGTCACTAGGACCTGCTCCAAATTGTTGGCCTCTTCACCGACGGCAATCATCTCGATGACATCGACGGGGAACTGGTTGCACTGTGCGAGCGGCTGCGCGAGCGAGCGGCCGGACGAAACCTGATCGGCCGCCGTGGCAATCGCTTCGCTGAGGATGCGATTGCCCGTGGCGTCCTTCGCGATTCTCAGCGAGTTCAAAATGGGAACGCCGTTGTGAAGCAGCGTGCCGAGGACGCGACAGAATCGTGCGATGGCGAGACTGCGGACCACGCGACCGACCCCAAACAGGTTGAGGCGGAACTCATCGAACCGCCGCTTCCCGGCATCATTCGAGAAATACTGTTGAGCAGCGATGAAAGCACTCGGCAGCGCGAACAGCCCAATCCAACCGTATTGCTGCATGAAGCTGCTCATGGTGAGCAGTGCCGTCGTGGCCCACGGCAGCGTTCCGTCTTCGCGCATCTTCTCAAACAGCGGCTCGAACTTCGGCACGAAGAAAATCAGCATCGCGACCAGCACCAGCGAACCGATCACGACGAGGAACGCCGGATAGGCCATCGCTCCGATCACGCGGCCCTTCAGTTCTTCCTGATGCTCGGTGAACGTGGCGATCCGCTGGAGCGTGTCTTCGAGAAAGCTCCCCTCTTCTCCCGCGCGGACCATGCTGATCGTCAGCTCATTGAAGACGGTCGGATGCTGACGGAGTGCTTCGGCCAGCCGCGTGCCGTCGGCCACCTGATCGCGCACCTCTTGCAGCACACCCTTCAGCGTGACGTGCCGCGTCTGTCGGATGAGCAGATCGAGTGACCTCAACAACGGCACACCGGCTCGCAACAGATCGGCGAGTTGCGTGTAGAAGACACACAGGATGCGCGCCGGGACGCGGCGGCGTTTGTTCGCCTGATGCGCCGCCGACGCCTGAGCCATCGTGATCTTCATCGGGAACAAACTGCGCGCCGTCAGTTGCCCGAGCGCTTCGCGCTCGTTGGCCGCCGTCAGCGTCCCCTCGATCTGTTTCCCGGAAAGTTCACGGGCGATGTAACGAAAGTCAGGCATGGGTGAAGCTATGAGCGGTGAGCAGTAAGCGATTCGCCAAAGGCGGGAGACGTTTCTGAGCGGCAGGGCGCTAGCCGCCGGTCTCATCAACAACGGCGCGAGGTATACACGACACCGCCCATCGAAGGGAGCAGACTTTGGGAAGATTTCAGCGGTCGTTCACTCGACCCAACGAACCGAGACCGCCAAGCCTTCCGGACACACTCTGCTGGCTTTCCCCGTGTTCCCCGTGGTTCTTCCGTGCGCAGCCAGTAGCAACCACGGGGAACACGGGGAAGAATGAAGTGCTTGCCAATCCAGGGACACACTCGGATCGTACCGTCGTTGGATTGCGGCTGAACGATGTGAAACCGCGCCGTGTTCTTTCCTGTTGCTCGCTTTATCATCCCATCGACAAGTTTCTTTCACCGCCAAACGTTTCGTCGGAAGATCGCCATGACTCACGACACCCGCGTCCTCAGCCCGATCATCCCGCCCATCGTCTCCCGCCGCGACATGTTGCAACGCTGCGGCATGGGCTTTGGGATGGTCGGTCTTGCCGGACTGCTGGCAGACGACGGAAGACTTATCGCGCAGGAGGCGGGGGCTGCGCCCGATCCCTCGACACCGAAGCAGGCTCACTTTCAGGGGCGAGCCAAGCATGTGGTCCATCTGTTCATGAACGGCGGGCCGTCGCAGGTCGATACGTTTGATCCGAAGCCGAAGCTGGACGAGTACCACGGCAAGCCGCTTCCATCTTCGAACCTGCGGACGGAGCGCAAGACCGGCGCGGCGATGCGGTCTCCGTTCAAGTTCGCGAAGTACGGGCAGAGCGGCATTGAGGTGAGCGAGATCTTCGCGAAGACCGCCGCGCACATCGACGACATCGCCGTGATCCGCTCGATGCACGCCGAGGTTCCCAACCACGAACCGTCTCTGATGCTGATGAACTGCGGCGACGGACGGCTCTCGCGCCCGAGCTTCGGGGCGTGGGTGAACTATGGACTCGGGACCGAGAACCGAAACCTGCCCGGCTTCATCGTGATGTGCCCCGGCGGCTATCCGATCGTCGCGACGCAGAACTGGCGGTCGTCGTTTCTGCCCGGCGCGTGTCAGGGGACGTACCTCGACAGCAATCACACCGATATCGACAAGCTGATCGCCAACATCCGCAACACGAAACTGACTCTGGAAGAACAACGCCGCCAACTCGACCTCGTCAAGAAATTGAACGAGCTGCACGCAGAAGAGCGTCAGCACGCGCCGCTGCTCGAAGCGCGGATTCAATCGTTCGAGCTGGCTTATCGGATGCAGAGCGAGGCGGCGGAAGCCTTCGATCTCAACCGCGAGCCGCAACACATTCGCGAGCTGTACGGCAGCGGAACACACGGTCGGCAGTTGCTCATCACGCGGCGGCTGATCGAACGGGGAGTCCGCTTCATCCAAATCTGGAGCGGCGCGGGGCAGCCTTGGGACAACCACGACG
The DNA here is from genome assembly GCA_043746775.1 of Schlesneria sp. GTDB lineage: Bacteria > Planctomycetota > Planctomycetia > Planctomycetales > Planctomycetaceae > Schlesneria. Next base: position 9,935 of record JAYTQJ010000518.1, on the reverse strand, counting down.
GTCTGCAAGCGCAGCATCTCAAACTGGCGACCGACTGGGACGGCCCGATCGCCGCGTTTCTGACCGACCTCAAACAGCGCGGCCTCTTCGACGAAACGCTGATCCTGTGGGGAGGCGAGTTCGGTCGCACGCCCGTCGCCGAGCTACCGGGACTCAGCGGCCGCGACCACAACCACTACGGCTTCTCCTGCTGGCTGGCCGGAGGCGGTATCAAGGGAGGCACCGTCCACGGAGCGACCGACGACTTCGGCTTCCAAGCGGTCGAGAACCCCGTCCACGTCCACGATCTCCACGCGACGATGCTCCACCTACTCGGCTTCGACCACGAACGCCTCACATATAGATACGCCGGTCGCGACTTCCGCCTGACCGACGTGAGTGGCAAGGTCGTGCGAGAAATCCTCGCGTAGCAGAGCGGCTAGTGGGCTGTCCGTTCTTAATTTGGAGGTAGCTGAAGTCGTGAGACTTCAGATGATCGTCCAAGATGACTGAATTCTCACGAATTCAGCTACGTCGCACAGAACGTCCATTTGAAATTCGCTCAAAGTGAGTGCCATTGGGCTGACGCCACTTGGCTCGGAAGTCATCCATTGAAGTTGGCTCGTGACGACCCAAACCGCGCGGGTTGAGCGAAGTCGCTCGGCACAATCGTGATGTTCGGTTATCTTCGCTCGGTACACGCTGACACGAACCCGAAGCGTAAGCGAGGAGGCAACGCCCGGCCTCGCTTACGCTTCGGGTTCGTGTGAAATGTGCCATCCTCATCCGTGAGCAGTTATCTTCGCCGCCGCCCGCGTTGACGAGCGGCCACGCGCGCAAATGATCGATCCCAACAACCCCTTTCGACCACCATTCAGACTCGCGCCACCATGAATCACACTTGGATTGCCGACCGGATGCACCAGATCGACGCGTCTGGCATTCGTAAGATTTTTGATCTCGCCGCCCAGATGAAGAACCCGATCAACCTCGGGATCGGGCAGCCGCACTTCGACACGCCCGAGCCGGTCAAGCGGGCGTTGTGCGAAGCGGTGATGGCGGGCAAGAACGTGTATAGCTCGACACAGGGGATCGCGCCGCTGTGCGCGGCGCTTCAGTCGCGAGTGGCCGCAGAATTGGGGCACGCCGACCGGCAGGCGTTCGTGACGAGCGGGACCAGCGGCGGGTTGATGCTCGCGCTGTCGGTCCTCGTCAATCCGGGTGACGAAGTGATCGCGTTCGACCCGTGGTTCGTGATGTACAAGCATCTCGTGACGCTCGCGGGCGGAACGTGCGTGCAGATCGACACGTACCCCGACTTCGGCATCGACCTCAACAAAGTCCGCGACGCGATCACGCCGCGCACGAAGGCGATCCTCTGCAATAGCCCCTGCAACCCGACGGGCTACGTCGCGACCGAAGCGGAATTGAAGGGCTTGGCCGAACTGGCCGCCGAGAAAAACATCTGCCTCATCAGCGACGAGATTTACCGCGTCTTCTGTTACGACAAGCCGTTCGTCAGCCCGGCGAAGTGGAACGATCGGACGCTGGTGATCGACGGTTTCAGCAAGTCGCATTCGATGACCGGCCTGAGGCTCGGCTTCGCGCATGGTCCGGCCGACGTGATTCAGCAGATGATCAAGCTGCAACAGTTCACGTTCGTCTGTGCCCCCCAGCCAGTGCAGTGGGCGGGACTGGCGGCTCTCGACTACGATGTCTCCGACCGCGTGGCCGACTACGCGAAGAAACGCCAATACCTGCTGAGCGAACTGAGCGGCTTGTATGACATCCGCGCCAGCGGCGGCGCGTTCTATCTGTTCATCAAAGCGCCGTGGGGAACGGGGACCGAGTTCGTCGCGAAGGCGATTGAGAACGAACTCCTCATCATTCCCGGCAACGTCTTCAGCCAGCACGACACTCATTTCCGCCTGAGCTTCGCTGCCGAAGACAGCACGCTGGAGCGGGGCGTTGAGGTGTTGAAGCGACTCGCGCGGCGAACCTGAACAGTCAGCACATTCATCATTCCTTGAGTTCGAAATCTGTGATCAGAAATCGCCCACGACTTCGCCTTCGCTCCGCGTGATTAATGATCGCAAGACTCGTGTGTCGAGATTTTCGTTGAGAAAACGGGCACTTCCGTCGGCCAGCAGGACATGGGCTCCTCCCGTATGAAAACTGAAAATCTCTTCAAACAGACCGCAGTTGTTGGTCGACCACGGACAACTAGGCGGACCACCAGCAGGAGATTTGTTGTTGTTGATGATCTTAGAAATCCCCATCGCGCTGGCGTCCGGTTCGGCCCATCTCCAGTCGCGCCGACGCAGCCCGTCCACCGGATCAACATAAACATTTCCGGGATGGATCCGTTCGTCGCGACCGGTGTCTTCTGCCACCAGAACGGTGTTGGACAGCCCATCGACAACCACCGACAACGCATTCCATTGATGCGTGATGATGCCGTCTCGTCGGAGCGCCGTATTGCGAAGTCCGGTGACAGGATCAATGTCGGTGTAGAACGTGGCAACGTAGTCTGTCACGCCGAAGCCGCTCTTATCGACTTTCGAGGAGCGATACGCCTCGGAGGGGCACACCAGCATGTTGATCGCCTTTTGAGAACTGGCGATGTTTTGCGGAGAGCCGTTGTAGGCGTAGTTGAAATCGAACTGCTGATACAGATTACCCTGATCAATGAACGGCAAAATCTGACTGAAGAGCGAATGGAGTCCGAAGACCGTTGAAGCGGGCGTCGTCGTGTAGATGGTCCCCTCGCCCGCCGACGGCAACAGACTGTGTGTGCTTTCATAATTGAAGATCGCCAGCCCGATTTGCTTCATCTGGTTCTTGCACTGCGCTCGTCGCGCCGACTCCCGCGCCTGCTGAACCGCCGGTAACAGCAGGGCAATCAGAACCGCGATGATCGCGATGACAACCAGCAGTTCGATCAATGTGAATCCCCGCGCCGACTGATTTGAAACCTGATGCGTAAGACTGCTGTGCTCGCGATCTGGAAACATGTGCCGCTTTCCGTTTGTCTTGTTGCTCCGAAGTGTTTGACTCGCCGCCTAGCGAGTCAAACACACTCTTTCATTCTTACGAACGTAATAACGTATGGCGCGTTGGCGGGCAACGGTGCCGACATTCAATTCAGAAAACGTTTCGGGCCACTCGCCCGTTGATGCGTTTGAGAGCGCGACTTGCCGACAATCGAACCGGTCTGTCACAATCCCGTCGCAACAGATCGAAAGACACATCCTTCGTTCCTGCGAACATCTCAAACTCTCTGATTTGAAAAAGGTGATCATGGCCGATTCCCTGAATGCGCCCGATTGTGCCGTGTACATGAAGGCACTCGGCGACCCCATTCGACTGCAAATCATCGAGTACTTGCAGGACGGACCTCAGACGGTGACATCCATCGCTGAACACATTGATGGTGAAATCGCGAAGGCGTCACACCACCTGCAAATCCTGTCTCATGCCGGGCTGGTGATGACTGAGAAGGACGGCAAGTTCTCTTATTACTCTCTCGCCTCTGATGTCCTCGTTCGCGATGAAAAGAGATCATCGAACAGTTTGGAATTTGGTTGCTGCCGACTTGAGTTGGGTCGCAAGAAGGCGGGGCGATAACCATTCCATTCGGTCCAGACTCACCGACGAAGCCAACACACAACGGGAAAGGCTACGTCAAACGGCGCATCGGCGCTTTTCGAGGCACGATCTGTTCGCAAGATCGCATCGTCAGTAAGCGTTCCTACTTTGACGCCGGTCGATACGACCTCAGCATCAGTCCGGTCCCGGCTCCGAACAGCGCGACCATCAGCAGGAAGTGCGAGGTTTTCATCGTCATCAGGAATTGGATGCGGCTGACGATTTCGATGACGATCACACCGAGGCCGACGAGTGTCAGCCACCACGCCCAGTCCTGTTTCGCGTCATAGAACAACGCACAGACGCCGAGGAAGAACGGGACGAAGACGATGCCCGAGGAGGTCGTCAGTCCCATGCCCATCGCGCCGCTGATCCAACCCATGCCGCCCGTCGTGACTTGAACCGAATCGAGGAACAGCCAGAGCGCGATGAGTGTCAGGCCGAGACCCAAAGCAAACAGGCCAATCCCGCCGTCTGTTCCGCCCGATCCTCGAAAGCCGCGCGGCGAGTTGTCTGATGACATGGTCTGGTCCTTTGTTTAGGTCGAGGTGATGTGTGTGACATTCGATGAGGCGTCCTTGGTCACGCTTCGGGATATATCTTGCGCGGTCCGTGATGAGACCTCTGAGCGGGGTGGCGTAAGCCCTATGGCACTCACTTTGAGTAAATATCAAACTGACGTTCAGTGCGACGTAGCTGAATTCGTGAGAATTCAGCTGGCTTTGACGATCGTCTGAAGTCTTACGACTTCAGCTACACCCCAAAGTGAGTGCCATTGGGCGTAAGCCCCCTGATTCTTTGAACACGGGCTTACGCCCAAGAATCAGGGGGCTTACGCCACCCCGCTCAGAAGCCCCTCACTCTCCGCCGCGCGAGGTATCGTGTTGGCAACGACCGACCGCGCGGACCATTGCGTCGCACATGGCGGGGCCGGACGCGGCGGTGAATGGGAATTGGTTGCAGTATTTGGGCGATTGGAAACCGGCGTAGCTGCGGGCGTCGATGTCGTGCGCGTCGGGGAGATAGCCGATGCGGCCGTTGGCGTAGCAGGCGATCATCAGTTCGGAGACTCCCGCGCGGTGACGGACATCGAGTGCGAAGGGTGAAAAGAACTCGGACGAGTTCGCCACGATGGTCAGGTCGCCGAGCTTCAGTGCTTGAACTTCAGTGGCCAGCGTTTCGGGGCGCGTCTCGACATCGACCAGCATCCGTCCGGTCCATTCGAGATTGAAGCGGCACATCGCGCGGACTGCCTGCCACTCATCGCCGCCATGTCGCTTGATCATGTCATCGGGACGGTTGGTCATCGAGCGACCGATGGTCTCTCGCCAGTGTGAAACATCATTCGCATCGAGGCGTCGCTGCGCTTCATCGCGATCCTGGTCGATCTCATCGCGCGTCCAACGGCGTGTTGGGAGGAGGACGGTTTCGCGGGAATAGCCGACGTGGGGCGAGCGGTTCGGTTCGACTTCGGCCTGCGATTCCAAGGCGACGGCGGCGAGCAGTCGGGCCGGTTCGTGATGCCGCTCGGGACTGATGTACTCGCGCAGGAAGTTCACGTCGCCGCAAGCTCCTTGCACGTACATCGCCGTCGTGCCGGGGATGGCCTGTTCAATCAGATCGCAGACTTCACCGGGCAGATCGCGCGAGACAGCGAACGGTCGCCAATCGGTCGTCAGTGTCGGATGAGCACCGAAATTGACGACGAACGCGAGGGGGCGGCCTTCATCGGTCTCCACCTTCAGTGTCGTGACGGTCGAGTCAACGACGCCACTCGCGCGCGTCCGGTTGAACGTGTGACCGGACAACTCGCCACGTCCGCTGCTCATCCGCGCGGGCCTTCGATTTCGCCAAGCCATCATCGCAGCGGTGGCCGCCTGACGACTGGCCCAGTCTTCGTAGAACGGATCGCATTCACCCACGCCCAGCAACCCGCCCGCCGCCGGTGCGTTGTGGCTGTGCGAGCAGGTCAGCAGGATCGCGTCGGGAGACAGCCCGGTCGCGGTGGCGATTCGGTCGCGAGTCCGTTGCGTGAACGTGGCATCAATCACCATCAAGTCGAGTGTGATCAAAACCGCCTGCCGCGAACCATCATCGACGACGAGCGCCGTCGCGTGCAGATCGTCTTGCACCGTCTGCCATCTCCGCTCGATGTAATAACCCCAGCCAGTCAGTTCGACGCCCGCGTAAGGCGTGAGACAAGTGCGAGCCACTCCTGCTGACAACATACGACGGTCTCCCGAGTGCGATGATGGATGGGCGGCGAGTATACTCGCCCGCCACTGAAGCCCAACGTCGGGAACTTTGCTTCTCTGAGCGGGGCGGCGTCAGCCCAATGGCACTCACTTTGAGGTGTAGCTGAAGTCGTAAGACTTCAGAGGGTTGTCCAAGACGACTGAATTCTCACGAATTCAGCTACGTCGCTCGGACCATCCATTTGAAATTCGCACAAAGTGAGTGCCATTGGGCGTCAGCCCTGTATTGAAGAGCCAGGGGACTCACGTCCCCCGCTCAGAGGAATCGATCTTGCTAACCGGGCTTCTGACGCCGCCTGCAAGCGCAGCCGCCAACCACCCCGAGACACCTCATGCACATCGACCACATCGAAACGATCCCCGTTCGCATCCCACTGAAGCCCGAGCGGCGGATGATCTCGGCGCTGGGAAAGCATGACGTGTCCGAGTTCTTGCTCGTGCGCGTCGTCACCGACGGCGGTCTGGAAGGCTGGGGCGAAGCAACCGTCACGCCGCGTTGGAGCGGTGAGACGTGCCTTGGTGCGAAGGCTCTCATTGATGGAGTCCTTTCACCGTCGGTGATCGGTTGCAGCGCGAGTGACATCGTCGAGCTGGATCGGCGGATGGATGCGGTCGCCGTCGGAAACTGGTTCGCCAAGTCGGCCATTGAAATGGCGTGTTGGGACATTCAAGGCCATGCGGCGGGAAAGCCCGTCTATGAACTGCTCGGCGGCGCGTGTCGGCCGCTCACCGTGCGCAGCCGCTTCTCGCTGGGAGCTTACGATCCGGAGCGCGCTCGCCGCCGCGCGGCCGAGTTGGTCGCGCTTGGTTTCACGACGATCAAGGTCAAAGTGGGAGTCGATCCGCCGCGCGATGTCGAACGAGTGAAGATCGTGCGCGAGACGATCGGCCCCGACATCGCGTTGACGATTGATGCGAACGGAGGTTGGGATGTCGAGACCGCGATTCGCTGCATCCGCGAGTTGGCCGACTGCCATCTGTCGCTGGTCGAACAGCCGATCCCACCGGGCGATTACACGGGGCTGGCTCGCGTGCGCGGTGAGACCGGGGCGAAGATTCTCGCCGACGAAAGCTGCTTCGATCTGGTCCACGCGCACGAGCTGATTCGCCACGATTGCTGCGACGCGATCAGCCTTTATCCGGGCAAGAACGGCGGCATCCGGAAGTCGCGCGAGATCGCGGACCTCGCCGCACAGCATGGCATCGCGTGTTCCATCGGCTCGAACTTGGAGTGGGATGTCGCGACGGCCGCGATGCTGCACTTCATCGTCTCGACCCCCAACATGCAGGTTGAACGCTGGCCCGGCGACGTGCTGGGACCGGACTATCACGAGGTCTCGATCGCGTGCGAGCCACTCGTGATTGAAGGGCCGTTGACGACGCTCACGTCGCGACCGGGCTTAGGTGTTGAGGTCGATCGCGCATGTGTGGAACGGCATCGGTTCGATCGGTGATGCGGATCGACCTAGTGAAACGACGCGGTCATCGACCGCAATCAAAGTAGCCTTCATCGCTCCGCGTGAAGAGAGCCGAAGTCGAGTGGATGTGGTTTGAGTGATCCGCGTCGAACTCGCACACGGCTGTCTTCACGCGGAGCGATGAAGGCTACTTTGGGGAGAATGCAAATGAGTGCAAGCCGACAGGAAGTTGACACCGAATAGCAAGACGGGCAAGCGAGACGCTTGCCCTACGGTTGAGGGGAATCTTTCGCTGATGGGGATTGTTTGTCGAAACATGGCTGAGACCGTTCGCGTCGTCACTCGTTCACCACTCAGGTGCAGCCTGCTGATGTTCTCGCTGTATTTGGTCCTCGCGCTGGTGGCGACGCGGCCGCTGGTGATGTCACTGAACTCGGGGATTCTGTACGGGTGCGAGTCTGAAGCGACGGTGCCGTTGCTCAATCTGTGGACGCTGTGGTGGAACGCCGATCGGGCGGCGGTTGGCTTTGGCGGGTACTGGACCGCGCCGATCTTTCACCCGACACGCGGCACGTTCGCGTTCTCGGAGGCTCAGCCGACGATGCTGGTCGTCGCGCCGCTGGTCTGGCTGACGGGAAGTCGCGTGCTGGCTTACAACGTCTATCAACTGCTGATCCTGACGCTGAACGGTTGGACGGCTGAACAGTTGTTCCGGCGCGTCGGCCATCGTCCGTGGTTGGCCTGTTGTGGCGGGGCGATGTGCGAACTGTTGCCGTTCGTGTGGTGGCAACTCGGTGTCGTGCAGCTCACGACGGTGTTCGGGATCATCTGGACGGTCTCGGCGCTGTTGGACTTGTTCGAGGACACACCAACCCGCAGCGTGAGCAAGGACGTGAGTGAAGGTGTGAATGAAAACGAGAGTGAAGGCGAAGTCCAACAGACTTCCCCTCAACCGACCTCCATGGAGGGGAGCCGGTTCTGGCGACCATCCTTGCTCACGCTGCGGGTTGGTGTGGGAGAGCTTCACATCGGCTTGAGGCTCGGCGGCGCGTTCGGTCTGACGTACTGGATGTGCAACTATTGGGGACTTTTTCTGGCGCTGATTCTCGTCCCCGCTTCCGTCACGCTGTGGAACGGGCGGCTGCGGCAGGTTCGATTCTGGCGAGATATTTTGCTGGCGAGCGTTGTGGCCGGGGTGATGATCCTGCCGATTGCTTCGATCCAGCGATCGCTCTCTAAGGAACATACTTGGCAGCGCGAGGCGAGTGTGATCGTCGGCCTCTCCGCACACCCGCGCGATCTGACAGACACGCCGTGGCCGGGCCTCGTACCGGGCCTCGAACATCCTGAAAAGACGCGCCGCGACGTGTGGCCGCTCGGTGGCGGCGGCTTGAAGTTGTTGCTCGCGCCGATCGGTTTGATCGCGGCATTGGCGACTCGCGGACGACGGCGCTGGGGCTTGTTTGTGGCGGCGTTCGGGTTGATTGCGTTGGGCTTGTCGCTCGGGCCGAGCAGTCGGTTCGCAGACTACCTGCCGTGGGGACTGGCCGGTCAGTCCCCGTATGAATGGTTGCAGCGATTTGTGCCGGGGTTCGCGTTGATCCGCAGCCCGTTTCGATTCGTGCTGTTCGTGCAGTTGGCAACCGTGTGGCTCAGCGTTGAGGCCCTCGATCTGCTCGACCCGCGTCGTTGGAACCGAGGGGTCTCACGCGACGAAGCACAGGGTGACGCGGGCAGTCACGCCGACGATGCGGCGCGAAGCCTGCACCTCGCGCCGCTACTCATCGCGAGTTTGATCGTGACGTTGGAGGTCGTGCCGCCGGTTCAGGCGCTGCACGAATGTCGCTCGCCGCGCGATCTGCCTGTGTGGGTGCTGTGGCTGCGCGATGTCGCGCCGGCGCACGAACCGATCGCGTGTCTCCCCTTTCCAATGGGAACTTCGGTGACGAATTATTTGGCGACCACCGAATGGATGTACTGGTCCACGTTTCATCGTCACCCGCTCGTCAACGGTTACTCGGGCTTCTTCCCGATTTCGTTCCTGGAGATCAAAGGGGGCCTCGAACAGTTCGATCACAACGGAGCCGCAGAAGTGGACGGCATCGTTCAGCCGCAGCTCAAACGGTATCCGGCGAACAATCCGGGGCTGACCAAGTTGAATGCCAGCGGAGTCGAGTACGTCGTCGTGCCGCGTTGGTTCGCCACCCGCGACGACGTGTGGACGCACCCGACCACAAAGTTTCGCTGGGCCTGGATGACGGGAGATGAAGCGGAGCAGATCGACATCTACCAAGTTTTGCCGCCGCTGTCGGAGTAGTTTTTCATGACGTTTCCGGCAACAGTGGCGAGCGAGGACGGCGTCAGCCCAGTGGCACTCACTGTGTCGCCTTTCGCTCCGCGAAAGAGCGTTCTATCGCAGAGCGAAAGACGACATTCCTGCGGCTCACAGACTATCCCTCACGAGGTACAAAGTGAGCGGTTTCCGAGCGGGGCGGCGTAAGCCCCCCGGTTCTTCCCAAGAGGGCTGACGCCCAATGGCACTCACGTTGAGCGAATTTAAAATTGACGATCGATGCGACGTAGCTGAATTCGTGAGAATTCAGCCGGCTTTGACGATCCTCTGAAGTCTTACGAC
>JAYTQJ010000517.1:0-3584 GCA_043746775.1 Schlesneria sp. | reverse complement strand
CGACGACCGTCGAATGGGCCTGCATTCCGGTCGCGCTTGTGAACAGGGCTTTCATCATGATCGTGTCACCTATTGAGCGGTCGCGTGTTCAAACCGATGGCGTCACCGAGTGACCGCAACGCACGCTGCGTTGCTTCAAACTGCCTGAGTCCCGAGATCATCTGCACCATTTCGTGGACGATCGTCGTGTTTCCTTGCTCGCGATAACCCTGCCGGACGTTCGGTCCCGTGGTGTCGCGAGCCGCGTTCGGTGGAGCCTCGAAGTAGGTCGTACCGACGCGCCGCAGTTCGTGCGGATTCTGAAAGGCCACGACGCTGAGTTGATCCAATTCCGCCCCGTCGGCGACGACCGTGCCATCGTCGAGAATCTCGATCTGCGCAGTTCCGGGCGGGATCTCGATCGGTCCTCCGGTCCCACGCACAGTGCGGCCTTCTTGTGTGACGATCTGCCCGGCACCGTTGAGCGCAAACGTGCCGCAGCGCGAATACAGCGGGCCGTTCGGACCATCAATCGAGAAGAAGCCCGGTCCATCCAACGCCACGTCCAAGTTGCTCCCGGTGTGTTCGAGACTTCCCGGACTGAAGTCGGTGTGGAGCGAAGTCTCTGGTCCCTGAAGTGCCTCAATCGGCCCGCTGGCTTGGAACCTCAAGATCTCGCGCTGATAGCCGGGCTTCACGGCGTGGTTGAGGTTCTGCGCGGTGACATCCTGTTGAAGCGATGTCGCCTGCATTCCACCTGCAGCGCTGTACAGCCCTCGAATCACCGCGTGTTCCTGTCATTTTCTCCCCTCGCCCCAACTTTGTGGGGAGAGGGGCCGAGGTTGAGGGGTTCTTGGCCACCCGCACACCCAACGGCAGTTGTCGCCGAAGTCGATTTCGAGACCTCACACAAAGTCTCGTCTCTCTACCATCGGACTCTGCCGGACAGAACGATTACTCGCACTGCGCGGGCCATGCCGCCTTAACCCAACTTCCCAAGCTTGCGGGTCGCGGCGTTCGCGGCGACGGGGATTGAACGGCACTTCGCGACGAGAAATGCCTGTGAACCGACGCTCGTCCCCGCGCGAAGCCGTATCAGTTGTGATTGGTGTGCCTGTTGTGAGCGGCGTGTGACGGCAACGGTTCGCACATCATGGCGGCTGTCTCGCCTGTTCGACCTTATCAGCACGACCGCCACACCAACCCGCAGCGTGAGCGAGGATGCGTGGCTTCCCGTCCTCGCCCACCCGTCCTCGCTCACGCTGCGGGTTGGTGTTGGCCAGCGTTTTCCAACGGTTTCCGGCTCTCACCTCAAGGCAACTCACCGAGATCACGCGATGCTGCCCGGGATGTACACCGCCGCGACGGCACTCGATGCCTTCCAGACGAAGCTCGATGCGTCGGCCAACAACCTGGCCAACGTCAATACGACCTCGTTCAAGCGGAGCCTCGTTGAGTTTCAAGACCTGCTCTATGACGGCCCGAACAATCTTCAAGTGGGACGCGGGGTGCGTGTCTCCGACATCTCGCTCCGCGACTTCAACCAAGGCCCCGCAGTCCTGACCGGAAAGGACTTGGACCTGCTCATCGACGGCAAAGGGTTCTTCGCCGTGAAAGCCATTGATGGCACGACCCAGTACACGCGCGACGGGACCTTTCGTCGCGATTCGACAGGCCGGATGGTGACGGACGACGGATCGATTCTTCAACAGCCGATCACGTTTCCTTTGGACACGATTGCCACGACGATCGATAGCAGCGGAGTGGTCTCCGTTTTGACCGGCTCTTCGCGCACGACGCCGGTGGTCCTCGGCCAGATCACCGTGGCCCGCTTCACCAATCCGGCGGGACTGCGCACCGAGGCAAACAATCGCTACAGCGAGACTGACGCTTCCGGGCTGCCCATCACTGCTGTCCCCGGAACCAATGCTGCTGGTCAGGTGAGGCAACGCACGTTGGAGCAGTCCAACGTCGATGTCACCACGGAACTGACGACTCTCATAGCGGCTCAACGCGCCTACGGAGTCAACTCGCGAGTGATCCGCGCGTCCGATCAACTGATCTCGTCAGCGCTCGACACCATCCGTTGATGCGGCCCCGCTCGCCAACCAATCGAACGTAGCAGAAGTCGTAAGACTTCTGGAGAACCTTCGAGTCGTCAGAATTCTCACGAATTCTGCTACACAAATCCCGAACGGCTCCGCCCCGCTCGCTCTACAGCCCGCCGTGTATCGCCCGCAGCACGTCACCGTCGGACGGAGCATTTGACGTGAGGACCGGACGGAGCGGGATCGGAACCTCGTCCATGCGATAGGCCGTGCCGTGGCGATGGACGCCATACACCGCTGTCGTAATCCGGACGGTTGGTTCGATGGGGCAGTCGGCTTGCGCATGATCGAGCAGGATCGTGGGGACGGATCGCAGATGTTCCAACGCGGCGGGCGAAAAGGTTGAGACGCGCGCCGAGCCAATCAACACCACGGCGTCCGCCTCACGCCGAGTCAGCAGATCGCCTGCGGAGAACTCACCGGGGTTGTAGCGCGGGTAGCCTCGCGCCAAGTTGACGCTGAACGGGTAGCCGGTCTGCCAACACAGCACGCTGTCGGCCCCCGTCACGTCACCCATGACGCGCATCCGACGTGCATGGAACCGCGTGAACAGATTGAGGTCGATGACGAGCCTCAGAAGCGCTTCGACGTTCCGGTTTCCGAGTGGCAAGCGAGCGACGCCGTACCCGAAAAAGATGACTCCACACCGGCACGACTTCATTCGTTCCGCCAGTCGCTTCAGATCGTCAAGCGGCAGTCCCGTATGCGCGTTCGGTGCCGGTTCGATCCCGCGCAACAAGCCGCGCAGTGTCCAAAAGGCATCCAGATCACGGCCCTCGTCGATCGGCAGGAACCAGTCGGCGAGTTCCGCCGTGGCAGTCCGTTTCGTATCCACGACGATCAACGTCCGGTCGGCTCGACCGCGCGGAATGTGCAGCCCGGTCGGCTCCATCGAGTACCGTTCCATGTGCCGCGGATGCGACTCGACCGGATCGGAACCCCAGTAAATGACGAGGTCCGCACGGTTACGAATCTCACCCAGCGTGCAGGTCGATTCCCCCGACTCCTGCATGGCGAGAATCGACGGCGCGTGCCCTTCCGACGCGGTTGAATCAATCGTCGCGCCGAGTCGATCGGCCAGCGCGACCGCCGCACGCTGTCCCTCCGTACTGCTGCGCGACAAGCCATAGATCAGCGGCGCACGCGCGTCACGCAAGATGTCGGCCGCCGCGCGCGCCGCTTCGTTCCACGAGACCGAACGCCCCCGAACCGTCGCCTCGGGAACCTCAACCGCGTTCTGACCGAGCAACCACGGCTCAGCCAACGCACACGCCCGCTCCGCCTTAACGATGCGATTGCCGCGCACGGTGATCTTCAAATCGTCACACACACACGCGCAGACCGTACAAGCCACGTCTTCAATGACGCGATCCTCATCTGCAGCAGGCGTTGCGGTGTTGAGTCTGTTCGCGGTCATGGGTGGGACTGCTGTTCCATTAGAAGCAATGTGGTGTGACGATCCGGGGTCAGGTGGTTCAAAGTTCATTTTTCGCAGCG
>JAYTQJ010000516.1:0-8042 GCA_043746775.1 Schlesneria sp. | reverse complement strand
GAAGAACCGGCGGCTAGCGCCGTGCCGCTGAGTGGGTGATGGCTCTGGTCGTCGATTTCGATGGCGAACCCGCGCGATCCGCCGGGATGTTTCAGCGGGCAATGCGTGACCACGGCGCGGCCGCCGCCCACCGCAGTCCGTTCGGCCAGCGGCACAAACTCAAACTGAGGCAACACGGGAAAGATCGACTCGTCGAACAGATGCCGCCGCACGCAGTCGTGAACATGAGGCTCGGCGTGGACGCGGCAGCGAGTGATCTCACCCTTCAGCATCGGGACGAGCAGAAACGTCAGTCCCATGATGTGGTCGAGGTGCGCGTGCGTGAGAAACAGGTCCAGCTCGGTCGATTGCAAACGACTCGACAATCGAAAGGCACTGCTTCCGGCATCGAACGCGACTCCTAACTCGGGCAGCAGCAAACAAGCCGTATGCCGCCGCTCGTTCGGATGAAACCCGCCAGTCCCCAGAAACTGCAATCGCATCGAGTGACATCCTCTCACAACCGGTCGCAGTGAAGTCGGTCCTGCCTCGCCCTGCCCTCGTTTTCACGGAGCACATTGGCGGCGGATGATAGACCACTTCATTTTCCGACGGTAGCGCGTCACGACGGAGGAGCGAAACAGAGTGACAGGCGTGGCTCAGAGGCTGCGAGTTTTTCGTAGAACGGGTGGCTCGCCTGTTTTTTTCCCGGAGGAAAAGGCAGGTGAGCCGCCTACCCTACGAAAGAATCACAGCCTCTCAGGCTTGAGTGTTGATCTGCCCGCCGAGGAGTCCGGTGACCGGCGCGGCCATCTCAGCCAACGAGACGGCGGGTGCGGTGGTCTGGCCGGAAAGTGATCCGGCCAGCAACGCGAATGACAGTGCGTTCCCGATATCGCTCGAAGCGGTACCGGGCCGATCTTCAGGCTTCTTCGCCTGAGCGAGCATCAGTGCGAGCAGAATTTCTGCGGTGGAGAACTGGTCGAGGAGTTGGACCAACTGGTCCATCCGTCCCAGTGCCACTCCTGACATTGCGGTCGCACCGACGGAAGCTTGCGTCGCCGTGAGACCACTCACCGCCGCCGCGCCGCTCAGAGCTGAGCTGGCCATGAGACCCGACATGCCAATACCACCGACTCCACTGACATTCATCATCGCCTCGCTTCCCGGTCTGCCTCAATCACGACAACTCGCGCGAGGCAACAAAGCAAATGGCGAACCGATGGACCTCGCGCGTCATGCCGCTGTGAAATCCCGCAGATTCATCGAGAAACTCCACGAGGTGACACGGAAGCCGCGATGACCTTTCGCCTCGTGACTCACCGGAAATGATGCCTGAAGACAACGTGCTGCTGATGCTCATGGTGGTCACGCAGGTCTGTTCAGCCCGCGATTCGTCGTCTCTCGGTCTCTCAACGAAACAGCCCGTTCTCACGGTGAGAACGGGCTGTCTTTAGCGGTTATCGTTGGCAAGCAAATACGAGACGTGTCACCGGGGATTCATCTCTCGAACACCTCACGTCAGCTTGCGTTCGCGAATCCAGTCGGTATGAGACATCTGGCCGCGCGGCTTGTCGGTTCGTTCGTAGGTGTGGGCACCGAAGTAGTCTCGCTGGGCTTGCAGCAGATTGGCGGGGAGGCGGCCGTTGCGATAGCCGTCGTAGTAGCTGAGGGCCGCGCTGAAGACCGGGATCGGCAGGCCGAGTTGCACCGAGGTCGAGACAGCTCGTCGCCAACCGGCTTGCGCTTTGTCGATGGCTGCGCGGAAGAAGTCGTCGAGCAGGAGATTCTCAAGCTGCGGGTTCTTGTCGAACGCGGCTTTGATGTCGCCAAGGAACCTCGAACGGATGATGCAGCCGCCACGCCACAAGAGGGCGATGTTGCCGTTGTTCAGCTTCCAGCCGAACTCCTTCGCGGCGGCGTCGAGTTGCACGTAGCCCTGCGCGTAGCTGCACAGCTTTGAGGCGTACAGAGCTTGGCGAACGTCTTCGATGAACTGAGTCTTGTCACCGGTGAACTTCGCGTCGGCCGGACCTTTGAGAACGGCGCTGGCTCGCACGCGAGCGTCCTTCTGGGCGGAGAGGCAACGGGCGTAAACGGCCTCGGTGATGAGGGTCGTCGGGACGCCGAGGTCCAGCGCGTGCTGGCTCATCCACTTCCCGGTCCCCTTCTGTCCGGCGGTGTCGAGAATCTTGTCCACGAGGTACTCGTCCGACTCTTTGTCCTTCACGGTGAAGATGTCGCGGGAAATCTCGATGAGGTAGCTCTCCAGTTCTCCTTCGTTCCACGACTTGAAGACCTTGTAGAGTTCGTCGTTGGTCAGGCCGAGCGTGTTCTTCAGAATGAAATAGGCTTCGCAGATGAGCTGCATGTCGCCGTATTCGATCCCGTTGTGAACCATCTTCACGTAGTGCCCTGCCCCGGCTTCGCCCACCCAATCGCAGCAAGGGATGTCGTTGTTCGGGCCGACTTTGGCGGAAATCTTCTGGAAGATGTCCTTCACAAACGGCCACGCTTCGACGTGTCCGCCAGGCATGATCGACGGACCTTTCAAGGCACCCTCTTCGCCGCCCGAGACACCGGTCCCGATGAACCGCAACCCGGCCGCTTTGATCTCGGCATCGCGCCGGTTGGTGTCGGCGTAGTCCGAGTTCCCGCCATCAATGATGATGTCGCCGGGCGAGAGCAGCGGCTTGAGCTGCTCGATGACACCGTCCACCGGCGCACCCGCCTTCACCATGATCATGACTCGCCGCGGAGCCTTCAGGCTCCCGACGAACTCTTCGAGCGTGTGATAGCCCTTAATCCGGTCGGTCGTCCCCGCGTGAACCTTGTCCGCCGGTTCGTCCTTCAGCCCACCCACGAACTTGTCCGTGGTGTCCGTCGTCCGGTTGTAGACCGCGACCGAAAAGCCATTGTTGGCCATGTTCAAAACCAAATTCTGACCCATCACGGCCAGACCAATCAAACCAATATCGTGCTGTGACATAACGGCGGATGCGGTCCTTTCTGAGTGAAACTGTTTCAACGACGACCGAGACAACTCAGTCGATTCATTTGCAAAATCGGCTCGCCGGAGCGAGTGAATGGCGGGCGATTCTATTCCTCATCCGGTTCGCGCAGCAATTCTCGAAGCATGGCTTCGCGGCGTGTGAGAAACATTTGTGTGATTTGAAACTGGTCGGTCTCTTCGTACTGGACTGTTTCGATGCCACGGTCCGAGAACTGGTAGATCGTCGCGTTCGGATAGGCCAAGATGATCGGTGAGTGAGTCGCGATGATGAATTGAGACCCGGTGGCCAGCAGGTCGTGCATTCGGGTGAGAAAGCTGAGTTGCCTCTTCGGAGACAACGCGGACTCAGGTTCGTCGAGCAGGTACAGCCCATTGCCACGAAAACGCTCTGTAAGCAGGGTAAAGAACGATTCACCGTGAGAGTACGCGTGCAATGAACGGCCACCATAACCTTCGTTCACGCCGAGTCGGTCAATTTCACTGGCAACGTTGTAGAAACTCTCCGCTCGCAGAAAGTAGGAGTCACTCGTCCGAACCCGTCTCACCCCGGCTGCTGATCGGAGGTAGTCACATAGTTTTGAGTGTGTCTCTGCCGTCGAGAAGTTGAAGTTCCGACTGCCCCCTTCCGGGTTGAAGCCCTCCAGCACGGCGATGGCTTCGAGCAGCGTCGATTTCCCGGAACCGTTCTCGCCGATGAAGTACGTGACCTGCGGATGAAACTCCAACCGCTCCAAGAACTTCACCGCCGGGATGTTGAATGGATACTCATCGAAATTTGGGACGCGATCTCTCTTCAGTTCGACGTATCGCACGAACGGCTCAGAGTCTCGATGCTCATCTCGTCGTCGTGACATCATCAGTTATTCCGAAATCCGGCGGATCACCGACCATTGGCGACCCGCCGGTAGATTGTCATGACGCCGGTTACCGCTGAATACGGGCCGAGCCGCCCTTGGCGAAGGCTTCGACTTGTTCGACGGTGGACATCGTGGTGTCGCCGGGGAAGGTGGTGAGCATTGCGCCGTGTGCCCAACCGAGGCGGAGAGCTTCGTCGGGGGACTTGCCTTTGAGCAGGCCGTAGATGAAGCCGGCCGCGAAGCCGTCGCCGCCGCCGACGCGATCGACGACATCGAGGTGACAGGTTGGAGCTTGATACGTTTGGCCTTCGATCCAGCAGACGGCACTCCAGTCGTGGCTATTGGTCGTGTGAACTTCGCGCAGCGTCGTGGCGACGACCTTCACGTTGGGGAGTTGCTTAGCGACATCGCCCATCATGCCGAAGAAGGCGGTTGGGTCGATCTTCGACTTCGACTCGACATCCGGCCCGGTCAGGCCGAGTCCCTTCTGTAAGTCCTCTTCGTTGCCGATGAGGACATCGACGTGTTCGCAGATGCGGCGGAGAGTCGATTGCGCCGTACTCAGCCCACCGGAGATTTGCCACAGCTTCGCGCGGAAGTTCAGGTCGAGCGAGGTCACGGCTCCAGCGGCCTTCGCGGCCTTCATCCCCTCGATGACCAGTTCGGGCGTTGTCTTCGACAGCGCCGAGAAGATGCCGCCGCTGTGGAACCAGCGGATGCCGCCCGCGAAGATCGACTTCCAATCGAAGTCGCCCGGCTTGAGCTGCGCGGCCGCTTCGTTGCAGCGGTTGTAGAAGACGACCGGGGCGCGGACGCCCTTCCCTTGGTCGCTGAAGACGGTCGCCATGTTCGGGCCGGTGACGCCGTCGTGTTCAAAGTGCTTGTAAAACGACTTCACGCCCATCGCGCGGACGCGCTCGTTGATGAGGTCACCGATCGGATAGTTCACCATCGCGCTGGCGACACCGGTGTTCATGCGGAAGCAGTCAGAGAGGTTCGCCGAGACATTGAACTCACCGCCACTGACGTGAATCTTGCATTCGGTCGCTTTGCGGAACGGGATGATGCCGGGGTCGAGCCGATGGACGAGAGCACCCAACGAGAGAAAGTCCAAAGCACCAGTTGACGGGATGTTCAGCATGAGATTCCTTCAAGGATCGTTCGAGTAACAGAGGTCAATAACGTCGTCCCCAAGCGGGGTTGATTCGCAGTGTTTTCTTGGTTGAACCGTGGGCATTCAATCGGGGTCAGGCACCCCAAACTTCAAATGACGGCGGGATGGCGCTGACTTTGTGAATCAGGCTCACAACCGCCGTCGTTTGAAGTTTGGGGTGCCTGACCCCAGACGATGGTCACGACCGCTTTGCCGCCGGTCGCGGCGGGGCGGTATGATATCGGCCGTCATCGGGCAGTTCAAAAGCCCGACGCAGGTTTCTGCGAGTCACGAGGTACTCCAGCAGCACTTTCTTCCGGTCTCGTCAGCAAAAGGAATGGGACATGTTGATTCGAGTCGGCCAGCTACATCGAAGTGGTTTGTGGAATACCACAATTGTCCTGCTCGCACTGGCGTGGTTGGGCGGGCGACCTCTCGAAGCGGCATCCTCCGATGAAGAGATCGTGGCGAAGATCAACGCCTTTGTGAAACAAGGCTGGAGCGATAACAGTGTCACTCCGTCCGAGCGGGCCGACGACGGCGAGTACGCTCGTCGCGTGACGCTCGACACCGTGGGGCGAATCCCGTCCTACCAGCGGCTCGTCCAGTTCTTGAATGACTCGTCACCCGACAAGCGGGCACGGCTGGTCGATGAGTTGCTCGACGACCCCGACTATGCCGAGCAGTTCTCGACCATCTGGGGCAATCTGCTGATCGGTCGAGCCAACAACCGGCGGACCAATCGCGGTGTGCTCGAACGCTGGATCAAGCGGCAGTTCGAGAAGAACGCTCGCTACGACCAGTTCGTCTACGACCTGATCTCCGCTGAAGGGAACAGCGATCAAAATGGAGCGGTCGGATTTCTCGCGGCTCATCTCAACGAGAACGCCGTCCCCGCGACGGCCATCACCGCGCGGCTGTTCCTCGGCTTGCAGGTCCAATGCACGCAGTGTCACAACCATCCGTTCAACGATTGGAAGCAGTCGCAGTTCTGGGGGATGAACGCCTTCTTCCGAGGAACCCGCCGCCAAGGAATGGGCAACGCTCAACGGAATGACTTCGATCTGACCGACAACGATGCCGAGAGCATCGTCTTCTTCGAGAAGCGGTCGGGAGTCATGGAAGCGATCACGCGGCAATTCGTGGACGGGACGCTGGTCGTTGGTGAGTCGAATGACTCCCCCCGCAAGCAACTCGCCAAACTGGTGATCGACCCCAGCAAACCGTATCTCGGGCGAGCCGCCGTCAACCGGATGTGGGCTCACTTCTTGGGCAGCGGCTTCACGCGACCGCTCGATGACATGGGGCCGCACAACCCGCCGTCGCATCCCGAACTTGTCGATTTCCTCGCACAGGAGTTTCAAGCGGCGGGCTACGACCAGAAGCGGCTCATCCGCTGGATCGCCGCGAGCGACGCCTACAACCTGACCAGCCGCTTTCACGCTCGTCACGATCTTTCACCCCTCGCCCCGGCCTTGCGGGGAGAGGGGCCGGGGGTGAGGGCTTCTTCTGCACCGACGGCTCCCAACGAAGTGACCACTGGCAACACGGCCGACGACCCGGCTTCGGGCAACACACCGCTCTTCAGCCGCGTCTATGTGAAGCCGTTCACCGCCGAGCAGCTTTACGATTCGCTCCTCGTCGCGACCGAGGCTCACAAGGCGGGCCGCAACTTCGAGCAGTCCGAGAAACAGCGTGACGAATGGCTCGGCCAGTTCGTCCGCACGTTTGGCACCGATGAGAACGATGAAGCCTCGTCCTTCAACGGCACCGTCCCGCAAGCCCTCGTCATGATGAACGGCGAACTGGTCCGCAACGCCCTCAGCGGCGCAAACGGCAGTTTTCTAAGACGAGTCCTCGAAGGGACAGTCAACAAAACCGACGATGCGACCGACAAAAACAAGTCGGCTCGCACCACGGCCTCCGCCTCGAAGACGAAGCCAACCGGGATCAAGCCGCCGAAGAGGATCCCGCAAAAGATCGAAGTCCTCTACCTGACAGCCCTCGCTCGCAAGCCGTCCCCCGCCGAATTGAGTGCCCTCGACAAAGCCTTCCACAACTCCAGCAACCGCGATCCGATCCTCGGCCTGCAAGATGTTTTCTGGGCACTGCTCAACTCGAATGAGTTCATCATGAATCATTGAACCTCATCAGTGCTGACCATGAATGTCTCTTCAGGGATTTCAACCCGGAGGGCGGCAGAGAATAGCTCCGGGCGCAAGTTTTGAAGTTGCGCTCTTTGGGTTTTCAGCCCCATGGGGGTGGTCCTAAGTTAGCCCAGGGCAAGCGACCAACGGGAGCGCCGCCCTGGGTTGTGGTCGTTACGAATTTGTAGCCCTGAAGGGGCGGCCCTACGCCGTGCCGAGAGTTAGGGTCGCCCCTTCAGGGCTTTGTTTTCCCACAAAATCGCTAACCCAGGGCGTTGCCCTGGGCTGGCATAACGTCGCCCCTTTGGGGCTAAAAAGGCAAAGAGCGCAACTTCAAAAGGCGCAAGCCCGGGGTGTGCGATCCAATGAACTCCGTAGCCCTGGAGAGCAACGCCGTTAAGGATTTCGGAGCTGTAAAACAGGGACCAATCGAACGTAGCAGAAGTCGTAAGACTTCTGGAGAACCATCGAGTCGCCAGAATTCTCACGAATTCTGCTACAGAAATTCTTAACGGCGTTGCCTGGAGGGGCGACACTTCCGATCCCAGTTCACTCGTGAGTCGTCCGCCAAAAAACAAAAGTGTCGCCCCGCCGGGGCTTGGTTAATTGTTTTCCGCATCACCCACGGCTGACGCCGTGGGCTATTCTCTGTCGCCCTCCGGGCTGAATACGCAAGCTGGCCGCACGACGCATTCACTGGATGAACTCTCAATTCCCCCCTCCGGACACGGGCATACAATCTCCGCATGGACGCTCCCCCCCTCCCCGAATCGAGTCCGCCTCCGCCTCCGCCCGCCAAGTATCGGAGGCGAAGGTTCCCGCGAGCCATCAAGTGGTCTAGGGAGTGGTGGTGGAGACAGGCCCGCAAAGTGGTCGTGGCCGTGGTCGGCACC
>JAYTQJ010000515.1:0-8043 GCA_043746775.1 Schlesneria sp. | reverse complement strand
AGGGCTTACGCCGCCCGGCTCACCTGCTTTCGACGTTTGTCGGAAACGTCGAAGTTGTCTCGGTCTTCTTGGTTTGGCTAATCACTGTCAGCTCACCGCTCACAGCTTCCCCCGTCAGTGATTGACGATGAACTCCTTGGTGTTGATGAGCGCCCAGAGCAAGTCCTTCGTACCGCGCGCCGGATCGCCGGTCTCCTCAAAGTACTTGGTGGCTCGTTCCAATTCGGATGCTGTCGGGAACCGGCTGAGCGAGCGGAGATAGGCTTGTCTGATGACGGCCTGAGTATCGAAGGCGACCACCGGCGAAGGCTTCGGTTCTTCGATGACGACCTTCGCCACATCGGCTTCCCGCTTCGCAAGTTCCTTCTTCATCGCCTCAACACGAGCGGGCTTGAGGTCGTTCTTCTCTGCTTTCGCCAACTGTTGCTTCAGCTTCTCAACACTCGCTTCTGCCAGCTTGCGCTCCTGTCGCTTCTTGAGGATGACCTCGGCCTCCTTCGCGTCCTTCGCCGGATCGCCGCGCTTGGTGATCTGATCGACCCATTTCCCCTTCTGCCCGATCATGTCCAAGACTTCTTGATCGTTTTGCAGGAAGACCGTTTGCAGCAGGCTCGCTTCGGTCGAGCGATCGCACTCGCAGTTACTGTCGCGGATCGAGCGGCCGAAGATTGACAGGGCGTAGTTGTTCTTTCCCTTGCCGTTGCCGTTCGCGTTGTAGGAGACGTACGGATCGGCAATCGATCGGCCCCGGACACTCGTTTGCCACTTGGCCGCTTCAAAGTCACTCATCGTGGCCAAGCTGATGGCATCATAGGCGACTTCGGCGGGCAACCGGCGAGGGACGGCACGGGCGAAATTGTGTTCGTCGTGAAGGTTGGTGTCGTTCGGTTGGAAGCTGAGTTGATACGTCCGGCTGTTGGCGATCTCGCGATGGAGCCACTTCAAGTTGTAGCCGCTTTCGACGAATGCCTCGGTCAGATAGTCGAGCAGGGCATCGTTGCTGGGCGGGTTCGCCAAGCTGAGGTCATCGGTTGGCTCAACGATTCCGACGTTGAAGTAGCCTGACCAGATGCGATTCACGATGGCTCGGGCGAAGTACGGGTTGTCCTTGTCACGCAGCCAAGTCATGAGAGCCTGACGCGGGTCTTCCATGTCTCCGATCTGAACTTCCTCGCCCCCCAAAATCTTGGCCGTTCGGCCCGCCACAACCTGTGGTCGCTTCGCGTTCGGCTTGTCTTTGTTCGGCTTGCGATCAGGCTGCTTCGCCTGGCGGACGGATGCGGGGACATGCAGTTCATTGAACGGAACAACCTCACCCTTGTTGAGGTGTTCCAACAGCACCTTTCGCAAATCCTGCCCACCCTGCTTCTTCTTCATTTCGTCAGGATCGACATCAAGCTTAGCAAGAATGCTCTTTTCCTCGCCGCCCGTTCCCGGCGCGCTGCGATATTGCAGGCGGCCGAAGAACTCTTTGAAGCGATCAAAGTCGTCCTTCGTCCACTGATCGAACGGGTGTTTGTGACACTGGGCGCACTGGATGCGAATGCCCATGAACGTGTAAGCAAAGCCCAACGCCCGCTCTTCCGGTTTTTGAAATTCTTTGCGTACCCAGAAGGTCGAGAGCGAAGGCTGGTCGGCGAAGCGTCCCTTTGCGTCCTTGTGGTAGTAGCTGCTCATCCGCTCGCAGTATTCAGTGTAAGACTCGTCTTCCGCACGACTGACGGCGAGGATGATCCCTTCCATCATGTCGTCATAAGGCATGTTCTGTTCGACGCGGACGCGGAGCCATTCGTACCAGTCGGACGACATGCGGTCTGTTGAAATTTGTGCCTTCTCAACGTTGTTGAGCTTTCCAGCGTTGTTACCCGTCCAGTCGGCCAAGCGAGTGGCCCACCACGCGGCATAGGCGGGGCGTTCGAGCAGTTCGTCGATCTTCTTGGCCCGCTTGTCGGACGACTGATCGACGAGGAACGCTTCGACTTCGGCGGCGGTCGGCAGCGTCCCGATCATGTCGAGGCTCACTCGGCGGAGGAACTCGGAGTCAGAGGCGAGACCGGACTGAACGATCCCGACCTTGCGGAGTTTTTGTACGACGAGTTCATCGATCTTGGTGGGCGTTGGGACCGACGGATAATTCGGGCCGAACTTGGGTCCGACGGGGAGCATCACGGGAACGGGGACGACGCCGTTGTCGTAGAACGCGACGACGTGCGAGTCGCCGGGGCCGGTCGAGGTCGCCAAGCCGGTGTCGTCGATGGTGACGATCGTGTCGTTGTTTGAGCGGAAGCGGCACATCGGCGTCACGTCTTCACGGACACCGGTGGACCAGACGGCGACCGCCTTCAGTTGGAAGGTCTCGCCCTTCTGCTTCGCGACGATCTCGGTCGGTGTGATTTCGAGCCGCACGAATTCGGCGGACTCAGTGGTGACCGGCTTCGCGCCCCCTTCGAGCCACTTGACGAGAACTCGGTGTTGCCAAGTCCCTTCCTTCAGTCGTGTCCCGCCTTCATGCGGCACGACTTGCAGCGGCTTCGTCAGCATCAGGCTCTCATGGATGTTGGCCACGTCGATGCGCGCGGGTTTGTCCTTCTCGGCCTTCGCCAAAGCGTCGTGGTCGGACTTGAAGTCGTAGCCGAACAGCGACAGCCGGAAGCCACCCTGACCTTGGAACGACCCGTGGCAGGCTCGCCCATTGCAGCCGAGCTTGCCCATCAGCGGCACGACATGTTGCCGGAAGTCGGGAGTCTCGGTGATTGCTTCGTTGGCGAATCGCTGATCGATCCGCAACACGTCGTCAGCGGCCGAGGCCGCTCCAACGCAGATGACGTGCAGGCCGAGTGAGGCCGCGAGTCCCAGAGTCAATCTCTGCCAAGCAGTTCGTTGCATGAGTTCCCTTTCGACTGATGATTCCGCCCCGGCTGTGTAATCTGGGGCGTTGCGGATTTACTTATCTTTGGACTCTTTCACTGAGGGCTTGACCGCCCCCTTGTCTTTGCTGTTGGCCGTTCGATCAACGGACTTGGCAGCGGCGTGCGCTTCGCCCTTTTTCACCGGCTTGGTTTTAGCCGTGGGCTTACTCGATTGAGCGGATCGCTTCAGCGCGGCGAACTCTTTCTCGGCGACCTCATCCAATTTCGTCGTCAGTTCGCCGATGGTCTGATCGAGCTTTTCGATCCGATTCTGCAAGCGATCGCGTTCCGCTTTCCGCTCGGCCAGAGTCAACTCGACCTTTTCACGGACGGCAATTTTGAGTTCGGCTTCGAGAGCCGGGTTGTCCGACATCGTCAAACGTGCGGCCATCAATCGGATGCGCGAGTCCATCTTCCAGTGAGCCAACTCGGAATCGTGCTGCGCGAGGTTCTTCGATTTGAGCGAACCAAGCCGCTCGACGATCCGGTCCAACTCGACAACCGCCGCGTGATACTCGGTCGGATTGTTTTGTTTGAGATTCGTCAGCAACAACGACAACTCGGGATGGTTTTGTCCCGCGAAGGCGATGGCGACCGCTTCCCGCTCGGGCGTGATCTTCGTCGCCGCATGAGCCTTCGCGCTGGCTGCGTTCCGTTCTGATCGTAAAGCCGGATTGGGCTTGCCACTCGGAATCGACTTCACAGCCGGAGAATCCGTACCGTCTGCAAGAATGAGACGCGACGATCCGAGGGCACAGGCGAGCATCAGCCCCGCAGCACTCAAGAGATTCAAACATCGCCTGTTTTGAAACACGATCAGTTCTCCTGCCGCTCTTCGGTCGCGTTCGCGGCGGGGTTCGGTTGCTCCAATGAGACCGCCGCGAACAGCCAATCTGGAACCGCGACTACAGCCCCCGATTCAGCCAACTCCACGTCGGCATCGTCGAGATCCAATTCAGCCACTGCGGAGCCGATCCGCCAGAGCGAGACCAACTCGGATGCCGACCGGTCCACGCGAGCCAACTGAGTCGAAGGCGAACTCGCGGGGCCGAGTGACATTGCAGCCAGCAGGACCGCTGCAGCAGTCGTCGCTCCAGCCAGAACCAGCCACGGACCGCGCGGCGTTGGTGTCGAGGAATGAACGGTCGCGCGGGATGAGTTCGCTTCGCCAGCAGAGACGGTTGGCGAGTCCGCAGTTGCGACTTGAAGAGTGAGCGTCAAACGAGCCGCTTCCGCCACCGCTTCACACGCCGCGAGGTCCGTCGCCAAACGCTCCTCGAACGCGAGCAGCTCGCTCTCGGAGAGTTCGCCGAGGACGTACTGAACTGCCAGCCAGTTCAAGGAGTCGCCGTTCGGAGTTTGATCAAAAGAACCGGTCATGATTGCTTCTTCTCACGTAGGGTAAGCGTCTCGCTTGCCCGTCTTTCTTTTTTGCCGCACCAATCCGCCGCGTTGAGGAACGGGCAAGCGAGACGCTTACCCTACGACGAATCCCGCTTCCACCACTTCTGCAACTTTTCCATCGCCAGTCTCATCCGAGTCAGCACGGTCCCGAGCGGCACGTTCAACTCGTCAGCAATCACAGCGAAGGTCTTGCCCTCGTACATCCGCTGCCTCACGACGTGCCGTTGGTCGGGCGGCAACTCCGCCAGCAGCTCTTTCAACTTCGCGACATCATCACGTCGCACCAACTCATCGTGAACAGTCTCATTCGCCGAAAGGGGATCGCGGCGAACCGTGTAATTTTTGAGTGCCTTGCCTTGCAGAGCCTGCCGCCGTCGGAAGGCCATCGCTTCATGAAACCCCACCTTGAACAACCAGCCTTTGATCGTCTCGACCCGAGCCTCGTGACCCGCTTCCATCAAGCGGGCGAATGTGGCTTGAACCACTTCGTCCGCCGCGTGTCCGTCCCGCAGCACTCCGATCAAAAACGCCAACAACTCGCGGGAGTGAACCTCGTACAACTCTTGTACGGTTTGGATCGGCAGACGCTCGTTTGGAGTACTACGGGGGTGAGTGTTCCCGTCGGGAGGCTGCCCGGTTTCGAGCGGGTCGCCGTCATCGCTCGCCAACGTCCACCCCCGTAACTTTCAAAACGCGACGACCGTCAAGATGAGGCTCGCCGCGCGGTTATTCTCGTGAATTTGGTCACCACAAAAAAAATGCCCCAGACACCGCGAAAGCGTCTGGGGCACGAGAATGTCCGGGCTGCAAGGTCACGTCAATCGGACGAGTCCCCGTTTGGGTGAGCAGCCTGTTGAACAACGTAGAGCAGGCGGCTCGCCTGCTCGCATTTCAAGTTGGAAAACACAGGCGGGCCGCCTGTGCTACGGGTTCTTTAACAGGCTGTCAGGCATTCGCCTTCAAGGCGTCTCGAATTTCCGCCAACAACGCCTCTGTCGCAGTCGGTCCCGATGGCGGCGCGGCGGCTTCCTTGGCCTGCATCATCGAGATCAAATGGTTGACGGGTTTCACAATCAAGAAGAACACAATCGCCGCCACGATCAGGAAATTGATGGCCGCGCTGATAATCATCCCGACATCAAACACCCAAACCTGCAGAGCGACATCGGGCTTGGTACTTCCCGACATCAACTTGATGAGCGGTTCGACGATTCCTTTCGTGAAGGCTTCCACGATCTTGCCAAAAGCCGCGCCAATGATGACGCCCGTCGCCAGATCGACGACGTTCCCCTTCAGAATGAACTTCTTAAACTCTTGAACGACTGCCATAGATCGACCTTTCACAAACGAAGAACGGTTGTCACACACAAACCCGTTCGAGCCGTGGCGAGTTAGCCCGAGAAAATTCCAGCACGCCAAGTTTGCATCACGGTGGAGGACGATCCAAGTTGTTGGATGCGGTTCCCCCAACAATGGCCTGATGGACCGAGAGTGTTATGCCTCGGGCAACCATTAGAGAAACCCTGATCTCTCGCCGACAAACTCGCCGCGAGTCATTCCTGATTCGCAGATCGCGATTACTGAGGCAGCACTCGCCATGCGTGATATCTCGCGAGAGAGAGGCTGACACTAACCCGAAGCGTAAGCGAGGATGCAAAATACGTCCTCGCTTACGCTTCGGGTTAGTATGAAATGTGCCATCCTCACCCGCACGGCACATAACTGTGATCAGCGTGATTCCGCCGCTGCACCGCTCGCCGTGACGGGGCGTGTTGGACTTGGCAGGGACTTGAGCAACGCTTGCAACCGTTCCATGTCCGCCAGTTCCGCCTCGACCTCCACGTTCGATTGTTCGAGGCAGCCCTGTTGAATCCCACCGCAACCGGGTGTCTCCGGCCCGCCGAGGTCCGGTTCCCCCGACCCCTTCGTCGCACTCAGCAGCGTCGCACCGATCGGTCGCAAGCGTTCGGGGCAGGCGAACCGCGCGAGTTGCAGTTGCCCCACAACTTCTAGTCTTGAGCCTGTCGGCTGAAGAAAAACAACCACGCCATCAGCCGAGACCTGAATCTCTTGAGCCTCGGCCGGGATCGTGATCGGCGGCTGCAATTCTGCGGATTCTCCCGCGACTGACAGACACAAGCGTCGGCGAGAATTGAGGACCAGCGCACCGCAGCGAGTAAACCCGGACTTGCCATTCACCATGACATGGAAAAAACCACCGCCATCAATCGCCAGATCGAGCGCTCGGCCGGTCTTCAGCAACTTCCCCGGCTTGATGTCCAACAGCGGAGCCGCCAATCGGCAACCTTCCGCCGGGATCGAATCCCGAGTGGCCGTGAGTCCGTCACCCTCGTCCGCCTCTCCGTCCGCTGACGCACTCCAGTCGATGCCGTAAGCATCGACAAGTTGCCAGCGCACGCGTTGAAAGCCCGGCGTGACTGAGTTCGCAATGTTGTGCCGCGCGAGCGTCAACGCTTGCTCGACAGCCGCCGTTGTCGGAGTCCAGCCGGGAAACGGACGCCGGTGCGATTGAGAAACCGCTTCGATCGTGACGTGAGGCAACGGAACCTGAACGACACGTACCGGAGCCGCAATCGGCGCATCGGCCTTGTGCAACGCGCGTGGCAACGACCGGAGCTGCTTCCGAACTTGAAGCAGATCGCGCACGACACCCGCCGGGATCGACTTCAGCTCGTCGTACCAGATGTCTCGCTCTTCGCGAGACGACCCGGCCAACTCCTCTTCAATCACGCGCCGCACCGCGTTGGCATCGACGCCCACCGGAACATGCTCGTCGCTCACCTCCTGCAATTCGGGGAGGCTCGGCAGGTCGGAGCGCCGATCCGCAAAGTCACCCCTCGCCCCGGCTCCGCGGGGAGAGGGGCCGGGGGTGAGGGGTTCTTCGACCGGCACAAAATCCTGTGGCGAAGTGCCGTCCGTCAGCGCCGTCGCATCGTGCGGCGCGAGGACCGTACGCGGTGGAGCTTGTCTGAGCGATTCGTCACTAGGTGATCTTCGTTTTGAGAGACCATTGCTTGAGGGGCCATTGTCAGGCTCATCGTCGCCACGAACCTGCAACGCGGGAACGACTTGGCTGACTCGCGCCGGTCGGTCGAATTCACCGAGATATCTCGGGACGGTCGCAGACTCTTTCTCCTCAGTCGCCAGCAAACCACCGGGCGGCAACAGTGAGGGAGGCATGAACTGCAACGCGGCACGCGGCAGTTCGGTGAGGTACGGATCTCCCGGTGCGACCGCTTTAAAGCTGCGTTCCCGCGACTCAAAGTGCCGCTGGACGGCGAAGTGTCCCGCCACCGAAGCGAGTAACGCGACCGAAACCACTGCGCCCGTATGGCGTGTCCATCCCATCGTCGATTCCTTCCGACGGTCGCTCGTTCTCAATGGCCGTTCATTTTCCTCGGCCACAACGCGATCCGCCCTCCCTGACGAATCCGCATCAACCCGCTCAGATCACTGTTCCCGGCGGGGCGGGACCGTAGTCAAAACCCCCATTTACGGCAAGCCGCAGTTCAGCCGTCCCGCATCAACTCGATGCCTCAAAACCGTGCGGAAATCACTCGCTTGAACGGCCCTCGCCCCTGTGAGAACATGCCGCCCCGTTGCCCAACGCCGTTAAGGATTTCGGAGCTACAAAACAGGCCCAATCGAACGTAGCAGAAGTCGTAAGACTTCTGGAGAGTCATCGGGGCGTCAGAATTCTCACGAATTC